>CAZZNC010000196.1:0-5556 GCA_964655405.1 uncultured Anaerolineaceae bacterium
CCGCGAAGGCGGCCTCACCGTCGGCGCTGGCGTCATTACCGAAATCCTGGAATAGCTTCACGCGAAAACTGCCGGAGGCCGGCAAGTTGCACCGCGCACGTCAGCTTTAATGTCGGTGGTCTCTGTCGGCCTCTTCAACGTCGGTTTCAGATAACCTTAGAGGACACTATGGCAAAGCAGCAAAAAATCCGCATCCGGCTCAAAGCGTATGACCATCGCGTCTTGGATCAGTCCGCCAAGCGCATTGTGGAAACAGCAGAGCGCACCGGCGCGCGCGTCGTTGGGCCTGTGCCGTTGCCCACCCGCATCGAACGCTTTACCGTGCGGCGTTCTCCGTTCATTGACAAGGACTCGCAAGAGCACTTCGAGATCCGCACACACAAACGCTTGATTGACGTGCTCGACCCGGACGCCAAGACCATTGATACGTTGATGCGGCTGAATTTGCCGGCGGGCGTGGATATCGAGATCAAGATTTAGCCCATTGCCCCGCGCGCCGGATGGTGTGTTGGGTAAAAAGCTAAAACGTGGGCGCTGGACGAGAAGTGAAGCGGAGCAGGGATGATGCGTGGTGCGTGCGGGCACGCCCCACCCCACACAGTCCCTTGGAGGCACTATGAAGGGCATCATAGGTAAAAAAGTTGGCATGACTCAGATTTTCGACGAGAAGGGGCGTGCTATCCCCGTGACCGTGATCGAAGCTGGGCCGTGCTACGTAACACAAATTCGCACGCAAGCAAACGACGGGTATGTGGCTGTGCAGTTGGGTTTCGACCAAGTGCCTGCCCGCAAAAACGGCCAATCGCGGCTCAACAAGCCCAAACGCGGCCATTTGCACCGCAACGGGATGGAACTGCCCGATTTGCGCGTGCTGCGCGAGTTTCGCGTTAAGGATGTTGACGTGGAAGAAGGCCAGGAGATCCGTGCGGACGTGTTCCAGGAAGGCGACCGCGTCGACGTGGTGGGGCAGTCCAAAGGGCGCGGCTTTGCCGGCACGGTCAAGCGGCATGGCTTCAACCGCCAGCCCAAGACACACGGCCAATCCGACCGTGAGCGTGCTCCCGGTTCTATCGGCGCCACCTCCACCCCCGGGCGTGTGATGAAGGGGATGCGCATGGGCGGACGTATGGGCGGCGAGCGCGTGACCATCCAAAACCTGGAAGTGATCGCGGTAAACGCCGAAGAAAATTTGCTGGCCGTGCGCGGCTCGGTGCCGGGCGTCAAAGGCGGCATTCTGCTGATCAAGCCTGCGCGCAAACGTCGCCACTAGGCGCTGTGCCGTATCAGAGGAGTTCGAGACGATGGAAGTTCCAGTGCTGAATATGGCAGGCGACCAAGTGAGTACGGTCGAATTGCCGCCGGAAATTTTCGAGGTCGAAGTCAACGTCGGCCTGATGCACCAGGCGTATGTGCGCCAGATGGCGAACAAACGCTTGGGCACGCACAAAGCCAAGACGCGCGGCGAGGTTATCCGCACCAAAGCCAAGTGGTATCGCCAAAAGGGCACGGGGCGCGCCCGTCATGGTGCGCGTTCGGCCCCGATCTTCGTCGGCGGCGGTGTGGCACACGGCCCGCGCCCGCGCAAGTATACCAAGCAGATGCCGCGCAAAATGCGCCGCCAAGCGCTGCGCAGCACGCTTTCTGCGCTGGCCGCCGACGGGCAGATCGTGGTAGTGGACGAGCTTTCGCTGGAACGCCCGCAGACCAAACTCATGGTCGCGGTGCTGTGGAGCTTGGTGGAAGACAACACCGCGTTGGTGCTTGTGCCGGAGCGTGACGAGAACGTCGAGTTGAGCTTGCGCAATTTGCCGGACGCGCGTTATCTCCATGCGTCGTACCTGAACGTGCGCGACTTGCTTTCGTATGACCGCGTGATCATTCCTTTGGCGGCGTTGGATGTGATCCAGAGCTATCTGGGCACGGACACCAACGCGGCTGAGGACGCATAAGGAGCGGCATCGTGGGGAAAACACTACACCTGTACGATGTGATCAAACGGCCTGTGATCACCGAAAAGTCCACCCATATGGCCGAGCGCTACAACCACTATGTTTTTGAGGTGGACGCGCGGGCGAACAAAATTCAGATCGCCGACGCGGTGGTGCGCATTTTCGACGTGGACGTGCTCAAGGTGCGCACGATGGTTATGCCCGCCAAGCGTGGGCAGCGTGGGCGCAACAGCTACATCCGTCGCAAGAGCTGGAAAAAAGCGATTGTGACCGTGCCCGCCAACCAGCGTATCGCCCTCTTCGAGGTCTAGTCCTAGCGAGGTGTCGGCGTTCAGACAACCGTGCCTCACGGGGCTAATGAACGCCGAACACGACACATATATTTGAGGTGCTGAAACAAGATGGGTATCAAGAAGTACAAGCCAACATCTCCCGGTCGTCGAGATATGACCGGCAGCACGTTTGAGGAAATCACACGGGCCAAGCCGCATCGCCCGCTGGTACGTGGAATGCGCAAACGCGCAGGCCGCAACAGCTATGGGCGTGTGACGGTGCGGCATCGCGGCGGCGGAGCACGGCGTCGCTATCGTGTGATCGACTTCAAACGTGACAAGATCGGCATTCCGGCCAAAGTGGAGTCCATCGAGTACGACCCAAACCGCTCGGCGCGCATCGCGTTGCTGCTTTACGCCGATGGCGAGCGTCGCTACATTGTCGCCCCCCTGGGCTTGCGCGTAGGGGATAGCGTGATGAGCGGCCCAGAAGCTGAGTTGCGCGTGGGCAATGCGTTGCCAATTCGCAACATTCCGGTTGGCTCGCAGATCCACAACGTGGAGCTGGAACCCGGGCGCGGCGGGCAACTGGCGCGTTCGGCGGGCGTTTCGGCGCAGTTGCTCGCCAAAGAGGGCAAATACGCTCAAGTGCGGCTGCCCAGCGGTGAAGTTCGCCGAATTCATCAGAATTGCATGGCGACGTTGGGGCAGGTGGGCAACACAGATCACGGTAACGTCAAGCTGGGCAAAGCCGGACGTAAACGCTGGATGGGTTGGCGTCCGACTGTGCGCGGGAGCGCGATGGACCCCGCCAGCCATCCGCACGGTGGCGGTGAAGGCCGCTCACCGATTGGGATGCCCGGCCCGAAGACGCCCTGGGGCAAGCCTGCGATGGGTGTCAAGACCCGACGCAACAAACGCACCGACCGGTTTATCGTGCGGCGTCGTGGCAAACGCCGGTAATGGTGACATGCGGAGGATGAGATGTCACGTTCACTGAAAAAGGGGCCTTATGTAGACCCCAAACTCTTGCGCAAGGTTGAACGGATGCGCGAGAGCGGGGAAAAGAAGGTCATCCGAACCTGGAGCCGTGCGTCCACGATCTTCCCGCAAATGGTGGGTTTCACCATCGCGGTACACGACGGACGCCGCCACGTGCCCATTTACATCACCGAAAACATGGTGGGGCACAAATTGGGCGAATTCGCGCCGACCCGCACCTTTCGGGGTCACTTGGCTGAGAAGAAGAAATAAGGCGAGGACGGGAGTTTCATCATGGATGTACGTGCAAAAACCCGTTATCTGCCGATCTCGGCGCAAAAGATGCGCTTGGTCTGTGACCAGGTGCGCGGCATGGACGCCGACCAAGCACTGGTCGTGTTGCGCTATATGCCGCAAAAAGGCGCCCGCTTCCTCTCTAAGCTGATCGAGTCGGCAGTGAATAACGCGGAGAACAATTTCGAGCTGAACCGCAAGGACCTGTACATTTCCTACCTGGTGGCGAACGAAGGCCCGCGCCTCAAGCGCATGAAGGCCGGTGCACGTGGGCGCTATAAACCGCGTGTGAAACGCTTGGCCCACCTCACTGTGGTGCTGTCAGAGCGGCATGAGGAGTTGATCTAAGTATGGGACGTAAAGTTCACCCAATCGGTTTTCGGCTGAAGATCAACCGTGACTGGTCGGCACGCTGGTACGCCGAGGGCACACGCTACCGCGATTTGCTGCAAGAAGACTTCCGCATCCGCCAGTTTGTGGAAAAGGAAGCCGAGCGCGCAGGGATCGCCGCAGTGGAGATCGAACGCTACCCCAACCAGGTGCAAGTGACGCTTCACACCGCCAAGCCGGGGATCGTGATCGGGCGTAAAGGCGAAAACGTCAAGAAGTTGCGCCAGGGGCTGGAAAAGCTCACGGGCAAGAAGGTGAAAGTGGAAGTGGAAGAGGTCGAACAACCCGACCTCAATGCCCGCCTTGTGGCGATGAACATCGCCAACCAGCTCGAACGCCGCATCGGCCACAGCCGCGCCATGAAGCGCGCTATCGGCCAAGCGATGCGTCAGGGCGCCAAAGGCATCAAGATTCAGGTTAGCGGTCGTCTGGCCGGCGCAGAAATGGCGCGCCGTGAATGGCAGATGGAAGGGCGCGTGCCGCGCAATACGTTGCGTTCGATCATCGACTACGGCACCGCAGAGGCCCTGACCACCTATGGGCGTATCGGCGTGAAGGTCTGGATTTATCTGGGCGATTCGCTGGAAGAAGAGCGCAAACAGCCCGAACCTACCGACGTGTACGTCAGCCAGTAGCCAGCCCTACCCCGCACGTCGCACGTGCGCAGGGCTGTCCGTTGAGGAGTGTAAACGACGATGTTAATGCCAAAGCGGGTGAAATACCGCAAGCAGT
Organism: uncultured Anaerolineaceae bacterium; assembly: GCA_964655405.1. GTDB lineage: Bacteria > Chloroflexota > Anaerolineae > Aggregatilineales > Aggregatilineaceae > JALSSH01. Next base: position 4,619 of record CAZZNC010000196.1, read on the forward strand.
TTCGCGGGCGCATGAAGGGCCGCGCCGGTCGGGGCAACAGCGTCCATTTTGGCGACTATGGCTTGATGGCGCTCGAACCGGGCTGGATCACCAGCCGCCAGATCGAAGCCGCCCGCCGTGCCATCATGCGCCACATCCGCCGTCGTGGGCGTGTATGGATTCGCGTCTTCCCGGACAAGCCGGTCACCAAGCGCCCCGCTGAAAGCCGTATGGGCAAGGGCAAGGGCGCCGTCGACCATTGGGTCGCGGTGGTCAAGCCCGGGCGCGTGCTTTTCGAGATGGCGGGCATGGACGAAGAGATCGCGCGCGAAGCGTTGCGCCTGGCAGCCTTCAAGCTGCCTATCGCGGCCAAGTTTGTCAAGCGCATTGACCCGATCTCCGGTGAGGAGGTGTCGTGATGGCGAAAACAGCGGCAGAACTTCGCTTGCTGACCGACGCAGAACTCCAGCAGGCCGTCGTTGATGCCAAGCAAGAGCTTTTCAACTTGCGCATCCAAAAGAGTTTGGGCCAACTGGAAGACCACTCACGCATCCATCAGGTCAAGCGCGAAGTGGCGCGTTTGCTGACGCTCAAGCGTGAGCGTGAACTGGCAGCGCAGTTGCTGCAGGAGGAAGCCGATGCCGAATAACCGCAAGCGGCTGGTGGGGCGTGTGCTCCGCAACGGGATGGAAAAAACCGTTGTGGTCGAAGTGACACGCACCACGCGCCACCCGCTCTATCAAAAGGTCGTTCGCAAGAGCAAAAAGTACATGGTGCACGACGAAAGCAACCAGATACCGGTAGGTGCCTTGGTGCGGATCGTCGAAAGCCGCCCCATCAGCAAAACCAAGCGTTGGGCGGTGGAAGAAGTGTTGGAGATGCCCGAATAGGCAGCCACCCCCAACCCAGGGTTGAGGCGAGGATACCATGATCCAGAACGAATCACGGCTGAAGGTAGC
>CAZZNC010000197.1:0-5547 GCA_964655405.1 uncultured Anaerolineaceae bacterium
TGCAAATCGTTGATCAACGCCGTCAGATGGTTCGTTTGCGCGGCCAAGCGGGCGCGTATGTCTCCGCTGAGCGCCTCCCGCAGCGTTTCGGCCAGCGCCGCCGCGTCCCCATACGGCACGAGCAGCCCGTTGACGCCGTGTTGCACCACTTCCGGGTTGCCGCCCCTGTCGCTGGCGATCACCGGCGTTCCGGCCAACAGCGACTCCAACAGCACATGGCTCAGCCCCTCTTGGCCGGAGTAGAGCACCGTATAGTCCGCAGCGCGGAAGTAGTGCGCCAGGTGCTCATGCGGCACGCGCCCCAAAAACGTGACGCGCTCCGCCAGTTGCCCAGCCTCCGCCAACCTGCGCAAACGCGCCGCGTCCGGCCCGTCTCCGGCGATCACGTAGTGCGCATCCGGCATATCCTTCAGGGCGTCCAACACGTAGTCAATGCCTTTGAGCGGGATCAAGCGCGCAACGGTGAGCAAAATCGGGCGATCGGCAGGCAGGCCCAGACGCTCGCGCGCCTCGGCCTGGCTGAGCGGGCTGGCGACCGTGTCCGGCGACATGGCGTTGTAAACCACGTGCACCCGCTCCGCCGGCACCCCCCAGCCGATCACGATGCGCCGGATGTATTGGCTGGGCACGATCACGCGGTCGGCCAGGCGCACTTGGAAAGTGCGCAACCGCTTCAGCAGCTCCACTTTGGGCACGAGGCGCGTCTTTTGGAACGTCTCCACGTCCATCGTCGGGTCGATCCATCCGCGATTGTTCGCCCGCTCCCAAGCGAGATCGCTCACCACTTTGAAGAGATGCGGCACGCTCTGCTTGCCGAACAGCGGCAGCCCCAGGCTGTTGACAAAAACCAGGTCGGCGCGGCGGGTTTCGGCGCGGGCGGCGCGCATGTATTCTACCCAGCGACGTAGACGCGCGCGGCGGGGGATGCGGCGCACCGTGTACGGGTAGCCCTCGGTCGGTGCGTCGCCGAAGGCCAACACGCGCACCGCGTGCCCCCGCGCCACGACCTCCGGCAACAGGTGATAGAGATACGTGGCAGGCCCGCCCGGAGCGGGGTGAAAAATGCCCGTCGCTACAAAAAACCGCATCCGCGCCGCCCGCCCCTAGAGCCGCACGACGCGCGCTTTGCCCACGCAGCCTTGAGTTTTGTTGCGTGTGTCGACCACCAAGCGCGCGTGTTCCAAGACAAAGCCGCAATCGTAGGCACTGTGGTCGGTGACGATAACCACGCAATCCTGCTCGGCGAGCCACTCGGCGCTCAGCGGCACGCTCTGGCCGATTCGCCCGCCGTGCAAGCGCACTTGGGAAACAAAAGGATCATTGAAGCTCACCTGAGCGCCCTTTTCTTCCAGCAGTGCGAAGATGTCCAGCGCGGGCGATTCGCGCACATCGTCAATGTCGCGCTTGTAGGCCATGCCCAAGATGCCGATCTTGGCCCCGTTGAGCGCCTTGGCGTCGTCGTTGAGCGCGTCCGCGATCAGGCTCACCACGTAGTAGGGCATGGAGGTGTTGATCTCGCTGGCAAGCTCGATGAAGCGCGCCGTATAGTTCAGCGCGCGCAGCCGCCAACTGAGGTAAAGCGGGTCAATCGGGATGCAGTGCCCGCCCAGCCCAGGCCCCGGGTAAAACGGCATGAAGCCAAAGGGCTTGGTGCTGGCCGCCTGGATCACCTCCCACACGTCCACGCCGAGCTTGGCGCACATCAGCGCCATTTCGTTGACCAGGCCGATGTTCACCGCGCGGAAGGTGTTTTCCAACAATTTGACCATTTCGGCGGTCGTCGTGGAGGAAACGGGCACGACACGGGCCACCGCCGGCTCGTAAAGCGCGGTGACGACCTCGGTGCAAGCAGGCGTCATGCCGCCGACCACTTTGGGCGTCTCTTTGATGCCGTAGGTCTTGTTGCCCGGGTCTACACGCTCCGGCGAAAAGGCGATGAAAATTTCCTCGCCCACGCGCAGCTCGCCATCGGTCAGGCGCGGAGCGATCAGATCCTCGGTGGTACCCGGATAGGTGGTGCTTTCCAACACGACCAACATTCCGGCATGGCGAATACGCGCCACATCGTTCGCGGCAGCGTCCACGTAGCTCATATCGGGGTCTTTGGTTTTGCGCAGCGGGGTCGGCACGCAAATTGTCACCACGTCCGCATCGCGGATGTCCTCATAGGATGTAGTGGCACGCAGCTTGCCGCTTTCCACCAGCGGCGCGAGCACCTTGCTCGGCACGTCGGGAATGTAGCTCTTCCCCGCGTTAAGTTGTTCCACTTTGGGCGCTTGGGTATCCAAGCCTGTCACCCGATAACCCGCGCGGGCGAATTCTACCGCCAACGGCAGCCCCACATACCCCATACCGATCACGGCCACATGCGCCGTGCGATTGTGCAGACGTTCGAGCAGTTGTTTTTTATAGTCGGTCATCCGGTTACCCTGTCGCGTGCTTGCAGAAAGTGTAGCGCGCGGGATTATAGCCCGCACGGGAACGGCTGACAATGACCGTTCACCAACGCTTAGCTGACGAGAGCAAAAATCCGTGTGCAGAGCAGAGCTTCCGTTAGGAACGCATACCGCGCCCCCGCCCTAGCACGTCCACCACGCGCGCGACCAGGTCATAGCGCCCAAACGCGGGCATCAAATACACACCTTGCGCCAAGCCTCGCAGCGCCAACAGCAGCTCTCGCCCGATGCGCACGCCCTCTTCCGGCGCGTCCGCGCCTGCATCGGCGATGCGTTGGCGGATATGTTCGGGGATGTCTATCCCCGGCACCTCGTTGTGCAAAAAGGCCGCGTGCCGCACGCTGTACAGCGGCAACACTCCCGCCAAAATCGGCAGTTCCAACGAGCCGTATTTGTGCGTGTAAAGCTCCCGGAAGCGCTCCAACACGCGCGGTTCGAAGATCGGCTGCGTGATGGCAAAATCTGCGCCCGCCTCGATTTTTTTGTGCAGCAAATGCGCGGCACGCTGCGGGTCTTTGGCGGCAGGATTCACCGCGCACCCCACCGTAAAGGTCGTGGGCTGACCGATGGAGTTTTCCGCTTGGTCAATACCGTTGTTCAAATTGTGCTTGATCAAGCGGATCAGGTTGGAGGGCACGATGTCGTGCGTGTCAAAGGAATCGGGATAGTCCCCTATCACGGTCGGGTCGCCCATCACCACGAAGATATTGCGCACGTCCAGAGCGTGCGCGGCCAACAGATCCCCTTGCACGCGCAACAAATTGCGCCCTCGTGAAGGGAAGTGCAGCACCGTTTCCAGCCCTACGCGGTCTTGGATCAAGTGGCACACCGCCCAAGGACTCATACGCATACGCGCCATCGGGCTATCAGAAACGTTGATGAAGTCCACGCCGGCTTCGCGCAGCAACTCGGCGGAAGCGAGCACCTTTTGCGCGGTGAAGCTGCGCGGGGGCGGCATTTCCACGTTGACCACGAACTGCCCCGCCGCCAACTTTTGCGCCAGCTTGGTAGGCTGTTCCGGCGTGTCGCTGACCTCGAAGGCGGCGCGGTCTTTGACCACGATCAGCTTGGGATGGGGGCGCGCGGGGTCATCCAGCGCCTGGCGCATGGCGTGGATGTGCTCCGGCGTGGTGCCGCAACAGCCGCCCACCACGCACGCGCCCGCGTCTTGGAAGGCGAGCGCATACTCGCCGAAGTAGTCCGGCGTAGCCGGATACATCACGCGCCCGCCGACAAGCTCCGGCCAACCGGCATTCGGCAGCACGGAAAAGCGCGCGTCCGGCACGGCACGGCGCATCAATTGCAAGATGCGCAGCAGTTGCGCGGGGCCGCCGCTGCAATTCACGCCGATCACGTCTGCGCCGGTTTCGGCGAGCGTGCGCGCCACCTGGGCAGGCGTGTCGCCGAGCACGGTGCGGTCGTCGCGCGTGAAGGTCATTTGCGCAATGATCGGCACGTCCGCGTCGGCTTCCCGCGCCGCGCCGACCGCCTCCACGATCTCGTACAGGTCGGTGAACGTCTCAAAGATCAGCACATCCGCGCCCGCCTCGATCAACGCGCTGGCCTGCACGCGGAAAGCGGCGCGCGCCTCTTCCGGCGTGATGCGTCCGAAAGGCGCCAGCCGCACGCCCAACGGCCCGACCGACCCGCCCACATAGACATTGTCGCGCCCCAACTCGGCGATCACCTCACGTGCCAGGCGCACACCCGCGCGGTTCAGCTCGGCGCAGCGGTTTTGCGCGTTGCACTCGGCCAACTTGTAGCGGTTGGCGCTAAACGTGTTCGTCTCGATGATCTCCGCGCCCGCCTGGATGTAGCGGCGATGAATTTCCTGCACCAGTGCCGGATCGTCCGCGTTGAGCAAATCGAAACACACGTCCAGCGGCAACTGGCGCAGTGCATGGAGCATTGTGCCCATTGCACCATCGGTAAGGATCGTGCCATGCTCCAAGCGTTCGCGGAAAGGTATGGCTGCCATGATCAATGCTCCCCTGTGCTAGGCTTGCGAAAGCTGTTCGCTGCGCGAGATACCCACGTTGAAATATTTAGCCGCCGGATGGTGTACGATCAGCGCGGCGGTGGACTGTTCCGGCACGAGCTGGTAGGCGGGCGTGAGGCTCATGCCCAACGCTTCACGCGCGGGCAGCAACGCGAAAACTGTTTCGTGATCGCGCAGTTCCGGACAGGCCGGATAGCCCCAGCTATAACGCTTGCCGCGCCCTTCGGCCAAGTTCAGTTCCCGCCGGATGTGGCGATGCAAGTATTCGGCGGTCGCCTCGGCGGTTTGCACGGCCAGCCCGTGAAAATAGTACGCCTCGGTGTAGCAGTCTTCGGCTTGCAGCGCGTCGAAGTGCTCGCTGGCAACCTGGCCCACCGTCACCACTTGCAGCGGGCAAACGTCCATTTGCTCGCTGCCCAGCGGGGCGAAGTAGTCCGCCAGGCACAAGCCCTCCCCGCCACGTTGTCGCGGGAAGTGAAAGCGCCCCGCTTCCTGACGCACGCCCGCCTCAGCGTAACGCGCCGGATCAAAGATTACCAGATCGTCCCCTTCGGCCTGAACGGGGAAATAACCGTAAACGGCCTGGGGGTGCAAGAGCCGTTCGTGGCGCGCCTCACGCTTCATCTGCTCCAAGCGCTCGGCGAACTCGGCGCGCAGCCGTTCCCATTCCTCGCCGCGCGCATTCTTAGCGCCCCAATTCAGACGGAAAAGCTCGCGCGTGTCGAGCAGCGGAAAGACGCTTTCCAACATCATTTCGCGTACCACCTTCGCGCCCCAAAATGGCGGCGTGGGCACATCCTGCACGGGAGAAACACCCCCCTGTTGCGCACGGCGTCCGCGCGATTTGGTGCGCGGCGAGGCTTTGCCCACTTCCGTATAGGCGTCTGCCACCACTTGTTGCAAAAGTGCCTCGCGCTTCTGCGCGTCGGTCAGGCTATCCATCACCGCCAGCCCCTCGAAGGCATCCTTGCAATAAAAGACGCCCGCAGGGTACGGCTCGCCGCTGTCTTCCAAGAACAGAATACGCCGCCCAAAAGCGCGGTTGATCGCCGCCCCGCCGATCAATACCGGATAGCGCAAACCACGCCGCGC
>CAZZNC010000198.1:0-5546 GCA_964655405.1 uncultured Anaerolineaceae bacterium
TGGAGGTAATGAGAGCTGTGGTTTGGGCGAGTGCGTGCAGTTGCGTGAGTTCGCGGGTGTCCTTGGTTAACTGGGCAGCAACGGCTTGCAGGCGCTTTTGCACATCCCGAAAACCGCCCAGCGTTCGGGGCGGCAGGCTCATACCGTGCTGGCGGAGTGTCTCGCGTCGTGTGTGCAGAGCCTCAAGAACACCGTCAAGCGCAGCGCTTAGGCGCGTAATTTCTTCATGCAACGTGCCGTACCCGTTCGACCCTGTGTTCACAGTCTCCGCATTCCTCATTACTGGGGTAACCTCGCAGCGTTTGGCTCATTATACTCCGTTGACCTTCACAGGCAACAAAGATAGCAACAGGGGGCAGGGTACGGCCTCCCAAATTTTGACGTGGGCCGCACGGCAGCGTATAGTTGAGCTATGAACACATGGCGCGCAACTTGGGGCACAATGATGGGAATGTGTGGCTTGCCGTGGTCGGGAAAATCCGGCGACGGCGTGTTGCGCTGCTGAGCGCACCCGCCCCGAACACGGCAAGCAAACCGTCGAACACTCGGCGGTTTTTTTATTGCGCGCAGCCTTGTTACAATCGGTCGGAGGTCTACAGACCTGCACACATCACGAAGGGGAGACCATGCCTGAATACATTCACGTTTCCGTTGCCTGGCCCTACGCCAACGGCGACTTGCACGCCGGCCATTTGGCAGGCGCATATTTGCCCGCCGACATCTTCGCGCGCTTTCACCGGCTGAAGGGCAACCATGTGTTGATGGTCAGCGGGTCGGACTCACACGGCACGCCGATCACAGTGGAAGCGGACAAGCTCGGCATCACGCCGCGCGACGTTTTCGAGCACTATCACCGCCGCTTCCTGGAAGCGCAACAGGTCATCGGCATCAGCTATGACCTTTTCACCCACACGGACACGGAAAACCATCACCGCATCGCGCAAGACTTTTTCCGCATCCTGCTAGAACGCGGCTATCTCTACAAAAAGACGCAACGATTGCTTTATAGCGAGGCGGAAAAACGCTTTTTGCCGGATCGCTATGTGGAGGGCACGTGTCCGGTTTGCGGCTATGAGAACGCGCGCGGCGACCAGTGCGACAACTGCGGCAGCTTGCTCGACGCGGTGGACTTGATCAATCCGCGCAGCAAGACCGACGGCAGCACGCCCGTCGTGCGCGAAACCGAACACTATTTCCTGGACTTGCCCGCCTTCATCGAGCAGCTGCGCGAATACTTGGCCGATCCAGAAAAAGAACAACGCTGGCGCCAAAACGTGTTGCGCGTTTCCCGTAACAAGGTGGAGGAACTCAAGGGACGCCCGATCACGCGCGACATTGCGTGGGGTATCCCTATTCCGCTGGAAGGATGGGAAAACAAGCGCATGTACGTGTGGTTCGAGGCGGTGATGGGCTACTTTACGGCCAGCGTAGAGTGGGCGCAGGACATCGGCCAGCCGGACACTTGGAAAAAATGGTGGTATAACCCGCAGGCCAAAGTCTACAACTTCATCGGCAAGGACAACATCGAGTTCCACACCATCATTTGGCCTGCCGAGCTGATGGGGGTGGACGGCATTTACGCTGACGAGGGAGACGGGGCGCTGCAATTGCCCTACGACGTGCCTTCCAATGAGTTTATGAACATCGAGGGGCGGCAATTTTCCAAGAGCCGCAATTGGGCAATCTGGGTGCCGGACATCCTCGAACGCTATGCGCCCGACCAAATCCGCTACTATATCGCGGTCACCTTCCCCGAAACGCGGGACTCGGATTGGAGCTGGCAGGGTTTCGTGACGCGCAACAACAACGAGCTGTTGGCCGCTTGGGGCAACTTGGTTAACCGCGTGTTGAAGTTCACGCACAAGCACTTTGAAGGCGTCGCGCCCACCCCCGGTGAACTGCGCGCGATCGACCGCGAGATTTTGGCGCAGGTGGAAGGCGGCTTCGAGCGCGTCGGAGAGCTGCTGGCGGCGGTCAAGTTGCGGGATGCGCTGGGCGAAACGATGGCGCTGGCACGTGAGGTCAACGCCTACCTGGACCGCGCGCCCTGGTTCAAGGTGATCAAGCAGGATCGCCAAGCAGCGGCCACCACCATCTACACCGCGCTGCGCTGCATAGATAGCCTCAAGACGCTTTTCGCCCCGTTCTTGCCCTTCTCGTCGCAACGTGTGCACGAGTTCTTGGGCTATGATGGGCAGCTTTTCGGCGATCTGCGCATTGAGACGTTCCAAGAAGAAACACGCAGCCATGAGACGCTGACCTATCACGTGGGCGAAAATGTCGTGGGACACTGGCAGCCTTCCGAGTTGCCCGCCGGTCAAAAGCTACGCACGCCAGAACCACTTTTCCGCAAGCTCGATCTTTCGCTGATTGACGAAGAACGCGCACGGCTGGGCCAACCGCGTGACAGCGAAAGTCTGCCCGGGCAAGCGTCCTGATGAGCGCGCCCCCCACGCCTACCCACTCGCGCACGCTTTCGGGTACGTTCGGATCTTGGGGCAGTGTGCGTTCGCGAGGGCGTTGCCCCCGCACCCCAAGCAGGAGGCCGAGCCTCCTGCACCTCTCCCAAGCCGCGCTACGTGCGCCTTGGGGCCAGAGGATGGCGAACGTTCCTCACCGGCAAGCGAGCGAGACAAGCGAGCAGGGCATGCCTGACGGCGCGGGCGCGCCGTCAGGCGGGGTCAAGGGGGCGAAGCTCCCTTGCGGGGGCCTGGGAGCAGCGCCCCCAACCTCGAACACGCGCACGCTTTCCCCTCGTGTCGAGCGCGCGTTGCTGGGAGCGATCCTGGCGCTGTATCTAGCGCTGGCGTCGCTTTACGCACTGCGCACGCCCGCTTGGCAAGCGCCCGACGAACCCGCGCACTATAACTACGTGCGCCAGATCGCGGAAACGGAGCGGCTGCCCGTGCTGGAAATGGGCGACTGGCAGCAAGCGTACCAAGAGGAACTGAAGGCGAGCGGTTTTCAGCCGTCCAAGTTGGGGCGGCTGGGAACCATCCAATACGAGGATCACCAACCGCCGCTCTACTATCTGCTGCAAACGCCCGTTTACGCGCTGACCGATGGGGATTTGCGCGCCATGCGGCTTTTTTCCGCGCTGTTGGGGCTGGGCGTGGTGTGGGGCGCGTGGGCGGTGACGCGGCGCGTCTTCCCGCGTCGCCCCGCGCTGGCGCTGACGGCGGCGGGCTTCGTGGCCTTTTTGCCGCAGCACCTGGCCGTGCTGGGCAGCGTGAACAACGACGCGCTGGCAGAGTTGCTGACTGCGTTCACGCTGTTGGCAGCGGTAGCGTATGTGCGTGGCGAGCGAGTGTCTCCGCTTGCGTTGGGTGGGTTGGTGGGGCTGGCCTTCCTCACCAAGAGCACGGTTTACTTTTTGGCGGGCGTGGCGGGGGTGGCCGTGCTGTGGCGCGGGCACGCGGAGCGTTGGACGTGGGGGCGGACGCTACGCGCGCTGGCGCTGCTGGCGGCGCCCGCGTTGGCGCTCGGTGCGTTGTGGTGGGGGCGCAACCTGGCCGTTTACGGCGGGGTGGACGTGCTCGGCTTGCAGCGCCACGACGCGATCACGGTGGGGCAGCTCCGCACCGCCGACTACATCCGCGACACACTCGGCGGCAGCACGCGCGCCTACGCCGAAAATCTGCTGGTGACCACGTTTCACAGCTTCTGGGGGCAGTTCGGTTGGATGGCCTTGCCCATGCCCGCCGCCGTTTACCGCGTGCTGTGGGCAGCCACGCTGATTGTGGGCGCGGGCGCGCTGGGCGCAGCGTGGCACGCCCATTGGCCGCGCACACTCACCGCCGCCCAACGCGGCACGGCGTTGCTTTTTGCGGCCACGCTGGGCGCGGCGTTGGCGCAGTTCCTTTACTACAACGTGGAGTTTGTGCAGTTCCAGGGGCGCTACTTGTATCCGGCACTGATCCCATTGGCGGTGGTTTGGGCGCTGGGATGGTGCGGCCTGGCGATTCCATTGGAACGCGCCAGACCGGTTTGGGGACTGCTTTTGCCGCTGGGTGTGGTGGCGGGACAAGCGGTCTTTGCGTGGTACGCGCTGGAAACGTACATCGTGCCGAACCTGCCCGCTTGGTGAGCGTTAGCGACCGGTTGACATCGGCATAATCACATGCACAAAATCGTCGCTGCCGGCGGGCCGCACAACACCCGGAGACATGGGGCCGCTGGTTTCCAAAACTACCTGGTCCGTTCGCATCACGTTCAACACCTCGATCAGGTAGCGGATGTTGAAGGAAACTTCCACCGCTTCCCCTTCGATGCTGGCATCCAGGGGGGCTTGTGCGTCGCCTTTTTCTTGCGACTGTCCGGCCACGATCACACGCCCGGGAATATCTGCTGCGCCGCTCGGCTCGATGAACACGCGGGCGGTGTTGGCTGAATCTTTGGCGAAAACTTCGGAACTGCGGCAGGCGGCCAACAGGTCGTCGGTGTAGGCCAGCACCATCGTCTGATAATCGCGGGGAATGATGGAGTTGTAATCCGGGAAAACGCCTTCGATCAACTGCGAGACCACTTCCGTACTGTCCAGACGGAACATGATTTGACCGCGCTCGTTGGGCAACGCAATTTGCACCTCGTCGTCCACGTCGCTGATGATACGCCCCAATTCGGTCAGCGTGCGCGCGGGCACGATCACAGGTTCCGGCACATAATCGCCGATGCCCAGCGCCAATTGCCCTGTGCGCACAGAAAGACGATAGCCATCTGCGGCGGCCATCGTGAGCACATCACCTTCAAAACGCATATAAACGCCGGTGAGCACGGGACGGTTGTCCTCGTGGGCCGCGGCAAAAACCACTTGGTCGATCATTTCCTTGAAAAGCCGCGCGTCTATGGCAATGGCACGCTCGGCGTCAAAGCTGGGCACAACGGGATATTCGCTGGGGTCCATCCCCTTGATATTGGCATCCCGTCCGCCACAGTGCAGATGTAATGTGCGGGTGCGCACGTCCAAATCCATATCCACGCGCTCTGACGGCAGCGTGTTGACCAGCTCTTGCAAGGTGCGCGCGGGCACGGTGATTGAGCCAGGTTCGCCCACTTGTGCCCCGATCCAGGAAGTGATGCCCAATTCCAGGTTCGTCGCGGCCAACCGCAAGCGGTCGTCGTCCGTGGAAATCATCACGTTGGCAAGGATCGGCAACGTGGGGCGAGAGTGGATAGCTCGGCTGACGACGTTCAGGCCTTTTTGCAAGTTTTCCTGCAAGACGGAAACACGCATCCCGAAAACTCCTACGTAGATTGTTCTAAGCACAGCCCCCATATCTGGGAAAGGTTGTTCCATTATACAATTGTGACGGGCACGCGCCAATGGCACATTTCCCCAGGACGGGTATCCTTGGCGCTTGAAATTCAGATGGAAGCGGAAGATCGTCGAGCCGCACAGTGCATTTCTCATGCATTTTTTGCGCAAAAGGGCACGCGGGCTTGGCACTTGGCGGATTCTAGGAAACCGTCCTACACATTTCAATTGCTAAGGAAGCACCACCATACCCCGACCTTATTTTGTCCTCAGCCGTGCTATAATTAAGCAG
>CAZZNC010000199.1:0-5528 GCA_964655405.1 uncultured Anaerolineaceae bacterium
GATTGGAACTTATGCAGAAAAATACACCCAACAGGCCTCATCCAGCCTGAGGAAGGAACGCCAACGGCTTATGTTCTCACCACAAAAACAAACCACCTGGCACGCGATGCCACCCGACAATGTGCTGGAATCACTCCACACCAATCCAGCCAAAGGGCTATCCACAAACGAAGCCACCGCGCGCCTGGATCGGTATGGGCCTAACGCTTTACGCGAGCGTCCGCGTCCCACGTTTTGGCAACGATTTCTCACCCAGTTCCAAAGTTTCGTGATCTATATTCTCATCTTCGCAGCTGTGCTATCTGCCGCACTGGGAGACTGGGTCGAAGCGGCAGCTATCGCGGCCATTGTGATCCTTAACGCGGTGCTTGGTGTGGTTCAGGAAGGCAAAGCCGAGGAAGCCCTGGCCGCGTTGCGCAAAATGGCTAAACCCGAAGCCACCGTCATCCGCGACGGGCACCGCGAAACGGTACGCGCCGAGCAAATTGTCCCGGGCGACATCATCGTCTTGGAAACAGGCGATTACGTGCCCGCCGACGCACGCTTGATCGAAACAATGAACTTGCGCATTGACGAATCATCGCTCACCGGCGAGTCGGTAGCTGTCGAAAAACACGCCGGACGGCAATTGTCAGAGGACGCTATCCTCGGCGACCACAGCACTATGGCATACATGGGCACAATTGTCACCTACGGGCGCGGCAAAGCCGTTGTAACCGGCACGGGGATGCACACCGAGATCGGCAAAATCGCCGACATGATCCAGTCCACCGAAGAGGAAGAAACCCCGCTGCAACGTCGGCTCGATCAGTTAGGCCGCACGCTGAGCATTGGCGCACTGGCGATCTGTGTGGTGGTCGGCGGTGTCATCTTTGCGCGCGAGCTGGCAAGCGGTGATTTTGACTTGCTCAGCGCACTCGAAGACTCGTTGCTGACGGCGGTCGCACTGGCGATTGCCGCCGTGCCGGAAGGCTTGCCCGCCGTCGTGACGATAAACTTGGCGCTGGGGATGCGCGAAATGATCAAACGTAACGCGCTGGTGCGCCGGCTGCCCGCCGTCGAGACATTGGGCAGCGCCTCGGCAATCTGCTCCGACAAGACGGGCACGCTCACCCAAAACGAAATGACCGCCGTCAAACTTTACGTGGACGACACGATTTTCGACATAAGCGGACAGGGCTACACTCCCAAAGGAACTTTCCATCAGGACGGGCAAGAAGTCGCGCCGGAAACCAACGCCGATTTGCACCGGCTGCTGCTGGGCGGGTTGCTCGCCAGTGACGCAGTGCTCGAAACAAACAACGGACAGGGCGATTACCGCATGGTAGGCGACCCAACCGAAGGCGCGTTGATCATCGCCGCAGGCAAGGCCGATTTGTGGCGCGAAGAAATCGAACGCCGCTATCCGCGCGTCAACGAAGTTCCGTTCGACTCAGCACGTAAGCGCATGAGCACCATCCACAAAGATCCCAACGGGGACTACATCGTCTTTACCAAAGGCGCACCGGAAATCGTGTTGGAACTTTGCACCCACATACGTCGGAACGGACAGGCCGAGCCGCTCGGCGAGGATATGCGCGCACGGGTGCTCCAAGTTAACAAAGACATGGCAAACCAAGCATTGCGCGTGCTCGCCATTGCCGAACGCCACATTGACGAAGTGCCGGAAACGCCCACACCGGAAGCCGTCGAGCGCGATTTAACGCTCATCGGATTGGTCGCCATGATCGATCCTGCGCGCCAAGAGGTGGCACCGGCCATCGAGCGTGCGCGCAAAGCGGGCATCCGTACTGTGATGGTCACGGGCGACTATCCCGAAACGGCGCGCGCCATTGCCAAACAGATCGGGCTGCTCCGCGAAGGCGGGCGCGTGGTCAGCGGCGCGGAATTGGAGCAAATGAGCGACGAGGAATTGCTCAAGATACTGGACGATGTAGACGTTTTCGCGCGCGTTTCACCGGAACACAAAGTGCGCATCGTGGACGCCTTCCGTGCCCGTGATTACGTGGTGGCTATGACCGGCGACGGCGTCAACGATGCGCCCGCGCTCAAGCGCGCCAGCATCGGCGTGGCAATGGGCATCACCGGCACGGACGTTTCCAAAGAAACCGCCGATATGGTGCTGACCGACGATAACTACGTGAGCATCGTTTCCGCCGTCGAGCAGGGACGGGTGATCTACTCCAACATTCGCAAATTCGTTTTCTTCCTGCTGAGCTGCAACCTGGCCGAGATTGCCGTGATCTTTTTGGCGACGCTGGCAGGCGCCCCCTCGCCGTTGACACCCATCCAACTCTTGTGGCTGAACTTGCTCACCGACGGGGCGCCCGCGTTGGCGCTGGGCGTGGAAAAGGGCGAGCCCGATCTCATGGATCAACCGCCACGCAAACCCGACGAGCCGATCATTGATCAGGATATGCGGATCGGAATGCTCATTCAGACCATCATCATCACGGTTGCCACACTGAGTGCATTTGCACTGGGGCGGCATTTAGAGCCGAGTTCCTGGAAACTGGCGCAAACAATGGCCTTCGTCACGCTCTCGTCCTCCGAGCTGTTGCGTGCGTATACGGCACGGTCGGAGCGTTATCTGCTCTTCAAGATCGGCGTCTTTTCCAACAAGTACATGCAATACGCCGTCGCACTGTCCATTGCGTTGCTTTTGCTCGTGCTCTATGTGCCCTTCCTCAGCAACGTTTTTGACACCGAGCCACTGACGGCACTGCATTGGGCTTATATCATTCCGCTGATCGCGCTGCCTTCGGTGGTCGCGGAGCTGACGAAAGTCTACCTTGTGCGCCTGCACGCCAAACAACGCGCAGCCCGCACCACGTTGTAGCTTACACACAACCACGCCGCGTGCCGTTCGGTGCATGGGCACGCGGCGTGCTTCCCAAAGCGCACGCTGAGGGGGAAAAAGGCAAAAAGACGAGCGTCGCGTGTGGGGAGACGCGACGCTCTAGCGGGTGGGGTGGTGGGATGTCCTGTTACGGACTGTTGACAACAGTATAAAAAACTTGTAGAAAATTGTCAAGAATTGGGTTGTTGAACTTTTCTAGCCCGTTACAATCGGCTTTCCTGAAGATTACCGACGTTTCATTTGTCAAAGGTCCCATCGTGTTTGCGCCGTCCCCCGGCGTCGCTATAATGCGAAGCAAGACACCCCAACGCGCGACGGCAGGAAGGATAAAGAAGTGAGCGACACGCACGAACAGCTACGCAAAGCCTATCAGCTCGTCCAACAGGATCGCATCAAAGAAGCTCAGCAAATTCTGCGCCCCATCTTGGATGCAGAACCCGACAATGTGCAAGCCTGGTGGATTCTAGCCAACGCGGTCGAAACACCGACCGAAGCCCGTGCCGCGCTGGAAAAAGTTCTGGAACTCGACCCGCATTTCAGCAAAGCCGAAAAAGCCCGGGAGATGCTCAAGCAACTCAACGAGCAATTCCCCGAAGAGGCCGAGGCCACCGCTGCTGACGCATCAATTTTTTCCGAAGACCTCGACAACCTCTTTGGAGAAGTGGCCGAAACGCCCGTTGACGCCTTCGCGGACGACGCGCTCGATCAATACGGCATTATTGACGAGTCTTTCTTTTCCGAAGAGGAAGACTTGGCCGAATTCGACGCCGTTTTGGACGCCGACGCTTTCCAATTGGACGAAGAGGACGAAACGGGCACAGACTTTCTCGCCGAGCTTTCCGAGTTCGAGGAAGAAGAGCCTTCCAAAGCCCCCGACGAACAAGCGCTGCGCGATCTCTTTACCGCACCACCGGAAAACGTGCCGGAACTCGACGAGGCGACGCTCGCCGCACGCGAAGAACGCGCCGGACGTAAACGCGGGGGAATGTTGCTCACCTTGCTGGGCGTAATTGTGTTGGCCGCGGTCATCGCCGGTGCAGCAGTCGGAGCATGGATGACATTCTTCAACGGCTCCGACAAAGCTAAAGATCCAGGGACGTTAACAGCGCTGGATACCGATTCCCTCCAGGAAACGGGCGCCATTTCCGCCGCTAAACAAGCGCTCGACCGCGCAGGCTTAGGACAAGCACGGCAAGCATTCATTGCCCAAACAAGCCAGGGACGCACGCTCTTCGTGGAATTCTGCCGCGAACCTTCGCCCACATTGGCCGATGATGTCAACCGCGCTATGCAGATTGTGCTGGAACAAGCTCCAGCCGTCGAAGGCGTAGCGGATGCTGTTGGCGTTTCGATCAACCGTTGCAACGCGCCCCAACACGACACCCTGTACCGCGCCGTGGTCACACTGCCGGACGCTTTGCGCTACCAGGGCAAAGTTTCCTCGCAGGACGAAACCGGCTGGGCTGAGTTCCAGCAATATTGGCACACGTCCTAGCCACGTTCACAGTTCGCTTGTACTGCTCGCGGAGCCGGCTTGCCGTCCGGAAAGTGGCAACCAAACGGTAAACCGGCTCCCTTCACCTGGCGTGCTTTCCACGCGAATATCCCCGCCGTGCCCTTGCACGATGCCGTAGGTAACCGACAGTCCCAACCCCGTGCCGTCCCGCTTGGTGGAATAAAACGGCTCGAAGATGTGTACCATCGTGTCCTCGTCCATGCCAACCCCGCTATCGGCAATGTTCAGGAACACGCCCTCTTCATCGGGCAACACCTCGACCCACAGCTTACCGCCTTCCGGCATAGACTCAATGGCATTGAGTACCAAATTGAGCACGACTTGTTTAAGCTGTGAAGGTCTGCCCTGCATCACCGGAACGTCTTCAAAGCGCGTTGCCAACTGAACGTTGACTTGCTGTAACCGTTTCTTGACCAACGCCAACGTGTCTTGTACTAACGTCACCATGTTCACCGATACACGTTTGCCTTCCCCTGGACGGGAAAAGTCCAACAAACGGGAAACGATGCTCTTGATGCGCTGCACTTCGGCTTCGGCAATGCGTAGCCCTTCCACATCCACAGGCTGGCCGCTTGCAATATCTTCGAGGGCGCCTTCCAAGCAGCTTAGGATCGGTTGCAAGGGGTTGTTGACTTCGTGTGCCACACCCGCCGCCAATCGTCCCAACGCAGCCAGCTTTTCGCTCTGGATCAATTGAGCTTGCGCCGCGCGCAGTTCCTGAGTGCGCGCCTCGACCATGCTTTCCAAGTCCTCGGCGTAATGTTGCAGCGTTTTGAGCAACTGGGCGTTACGCACGGCCAGCGCCGCCTGTTCGCCGATGGAACGCAACATGCGCAGGTCGCTCGTGCTGAAAAAATCGGCCTCGCTGTGCGCGGCAACCAAAATCCCGATCAGTTGCTCGTCATGTTTCAGCGGTGCGGCAATGGCAGAACGACAGTGCCGCGCGCGCAGATGCTCAGAAGCGGGCGAATTGCGGACAATATCCGCAAACAAGACGGGGGATTCCTCTGCGTAGACTTGTCCAACAACCGATGTCGAACGCTCGACCGCTGCGCGCGCGTCTTCCAACTCGCGGTAGCCGTGTTCCACATCGCGGTAAAGCACCGGCAGGCGCGCATTGTCGAAAAGATACAGCTCGGCGTAATCGGCGTG
>CAZZNC010000200.1:0-5489 GCA_964655405.1 uncultured Anaerolineaceae bacterium
CGCCGGAATCTGCAATGCCCAGCCGATTTGCAGCGGGGTATATGCGCTGCCGCCCAGATATTGCGCGTTGACCGCGACCAGTGCGTCGAGCGTCACCTCGTTTTCCGTCGCAATCGAAAAGAGCGTGTCCCCGGGCTGCACGACGTGGATACACGGGTTGGCCTCGATGGGGATGGCGGTGGGCGTGGGCATGTGGGACGGGTCGAGCGTCGGCACGGGGGTGTTCGACGGCAGAATGTCGCTCATGCTTGGCGTGGTGATGCCTATCTCAGTCGGGGACGGTGTGATCGGCAGCGGCGTGAAGCTGGGCGCGAATTGCGGCGGTGTGCTGGTTAGCGCCTCGGCAGGCGTGTTGGTCACGAGGGACGCTTCTGTGGCCTCCGGCTCGGTGGCGGTGGGGACGACGGTCGTCGGAAGCACCGGCGCGGCGGGCGTGGTTGTCGGAACGAGTGTGCGTGTGGGAGAGACGGCAGGTGCTGGGGTGGGCAAAGGCACGGTTGGCGTAGCCGTTGGCGCCATGTCGGTTAGGTCGATCACCTGCGGCGAAGTCGGCTGCAAGTCTTCGCCCGCGTCCTTGTAGCACGCCGAAATGATCGCGCTCATGCCGATCAACGCGACAATCAGCGGCACACGTCGGAGTATCCGCTTCCAGAACCCTTTTTGCATCAAGCGACCTCTCATTGCCCGCTCCAAACGTGCGTTTTCCAACTCTTCACCAGCATACACCGATCCACGTGGTGGGGCAATGGGCGCTCGACAGGCGACAGGTGACGGGACGTGCTGCGGCCCCCTTCCCGCGTCTTTTCCGATGAAAAAGGGCGCGAGGTCAACGCTCCGACGGGGGCAATTTTTCCACAACCAACCAATGTGAAAGTCCGAAGAAGCGAAACGGTGTGCGTTCCAGGGCGTAAAGTGTGTCACGCAACAGACGCCCCGCGCGTGGATAGCGCCGGATGATGTTGTCATAGCCGCCGAAGATGCGCGATTGGTGCACGATGCGCACTGGCAGCCCGTCGAAAAGCCGCCGCACGCCCCGCGCGGTGTACGTGCGCACGTGTGGCGCCAGCTTGTTACGCCAGCGATCCGGCAGATAGTTGATCAACGGGGTGTTGCCGAAATGGTAGCGTCCTTTCCAGTAGTGCCCGTGCTGCTCCACCGGATACCAGCGGTTGGGGCAAAAGAGCACGATGCGCCCTTTGGGTTTGAGCACGCGCACCATTTCTTGCACGGCCAAGCGGTCGTCTTGCACGTGCTCGATGACCTCATTGGAAATGATGGTGTCGAAAAGGTCGTCACGATAGGGCAGGGCTTCGGCGGCGGCGACCAGCGCGTGCGGTGTGTCGGTGCGCGCTTCTTTGACGCGCGCCAATTCCACGTCGAACGCCTCCACGTGCGGAGAATAGCGCCGCCGAATTTGGCTGCTGTACATGCCCACGCCGCAGCCCGCTTCCAGCACACGCGCGTTTTGCAACGTGGCCCAGTGGCCGACCATGCGCAAGCGGCGCTCTTGCCCCTTCCGCCAAACGTAGCTGGGTTCGCCGCGCGCTGCGGCCAGCTCTGAAGGATGATGCGCGCTCATGGGGTGGTTTCCTCCCGCAAACGCGCCAGCACGACCAAGTCCACCATCTGCCCCGCGCGGTAGGCGGCGTGTCGCAATGTGCCTTCAGCCTCGAAGCCGTGCGCCATCCACCAACCCGCTTGTTGGGGCTGGTCGGCGTAGACATAGGCCACCGTGCGCGTGATCTGAAGCCAGTTTTCGCCCAGCTCCAACGCTGCTGCCAAGAGCGCTTCCTGCACGGCGGGGGCGGCTTCTGGCGTGACAGTCAGCGTCAGTTCGGCGCTGTGAGCGCGGCGTCCTTCATGCAAGCGCAGCTCGGCCACGCCCGCGACCTTCTCTGCTGCTTCCGCCACCAGCACGCGCTGGTCTGCGCCTAAATTTTCCAGCGTTTGGCGGGTGGCTGCGCGTGAACGGTAGGGCGTGTAGTGCGGTGAAACTTCCGCGCTGCCTACCGCCCACACCTCGGCGACCGCGTCCGCGTCATCCGCTTCGGCGGCGCGCACGCTCACCGAGCCGGTGTCCGCCGGTGCGAGTTCCAACGGGGAAAACGCCTGCTCCGGAGCGTCGGTCTGTGGAGCGTTTGGCAGCCAAGCCAGCACGCGCGCGTCCCGATAGTCTCCCTGGCGGAAAATGTAGCGGTGCAAGGTGGCTTCTGGCACGAAACCGTGCTGCTCGTAAAGCGTCTGCACGCGCGCGTCTTGGGTGCAAACGATCACTTGCACGCGCTGCAAAGCCAGCCAGTCGGTGGCGAATTGCAGCACCTGCGCCAAGAAATTTTCCTCGGTTTCCGTGCCGTAATAGTCGGGGTGGGGGACGAAAAGCAGCCGTCCGGCGTGGCGTTGTCTTTGCGGACTGACGCGCATGTGTGCCAGTCCCACGAAGCGCTTGCGTCCGCTGGGCAGGGAAATTTCCCCGATCAGGTTGTGTCCGTCGGGCGTCGAGCCGGTGTAGCGCTCGCGGAACACGTCGTCGGCCATGTACGGCAGCTCGTCGGTGGCCGCGATCACCTCGGGACGGCTGAAAAGTGCGGTTAGATATTCCCAATCGTCGCTGCGCTGTCCACGCAACGTTACACGCGATGTGATGCTCACGTCCGCCTCCAAACTTGCGCGCGGGTAGGTCTCTAGCTTACCCCGCGCGTGGGGCAATGCCAATAAACGTGCGGGGCAGGCGCGAGGGTCGGTGTCGCAGCGCTTAGTGCGCGCTCAGCCCCTGGGCGATGCGTAGATGTTTGCCGAACGTGGGGAGATAGTCCACCAATTGATGATAGCGGCCCTCTTCGCGTTCTTCCAAGTAACGTTTGAGCACATCCACCACGCTGGGGAGGATGTCCAGGCCGTTCGTGCGCTTTTCCATCAGCACATAGGCTTTGGCTTCTTGCGCGCCGAACGTCTCTTCCAAGAAAAGCGTCACGGCCCCGCCCACGAAAAGCGCCGTAAACTGGTTGCTCCATGTGGGGTAGGTGCGGCGAAAAGCGTCGCTGACGGGGAGCGGTGTGGTGGTGCTCGGCGCAATGGCCGCTGCATTGAGCCGCAAATAGGCCGTGATCAGCAACTGCGCGTATCGCATCAGCGCGCCGCGCAAGATGTGGGCGGCATCGTCGTCGAAGGGCCAGGGTTCGTTTTCTCCCCAGGCAATGCGTGGCGGCGCCAAGCAAAAGAGCGTGTCGTCCAGCCGCACGCCCACTTCGGTATCCGTCGGGTAGGAAATATTGGGCATGAGCACAAAGCGCTCTTGGATGTTGCCGAAGAAAGGGGCCAGGAAACGCCGGAAGTCTACGCCCGCGATCACTTGCTGTGCTTCTTCTTGTGCACGTTCCCAGGGGAGGGCTTCTTCTTGCCACAGCGTTTCCAACTCCGCTTGGGCGTAGAAATCTTGCAGTTGCTCGTCCCAATAGGGCGGCGCCCAGGGCAAGACCGTTTCCATGCGCATCTGCGGCCAAGAAAGATGCAGCGCGTAGGTGTAGACGGCTTCCAGCGGGGTGTTTTGGTCCAACAGCGTTTGCAACGAGTGCACCGCCGGATGGTTGGCGAAACGCTGTACCCATTTGGCCGTGCTGCGGGCGTGGGTATGAGCGCGGTGGCGTCGGCGCACTTGTTCGAGGGCGGGCCAGTCGGTCACAGAAAGCACCGCCGAAATTAGACGGGCGCGGTCATCTACGGTCACGAAAATATCAGGGGTGCTCATGCATTCATCCGTCATGGTATAGGGCGAGGACAGAAGGCCAGCCCACCGGCCAATGGACTGTATTCTACAGCACACAGGGTGCGCTTTCAAACGCGAACTTGCGCGCGGGCGCTAACCCTGCCTTGACCCGCCTATAGCCATACGCTATACTTGCGCACCGTCGGGCAAAGGTGAACGCACGTCCTTTGGCGTGGCGGGCACCCAGACCTGTCTTGCTCTTTATCCCGCTCAGAATCGCGCCCTGTGCGCGTTTTTTGAAAGAGGTCACAGATGCCAAAACGTACCTATCAACCCAAAAAACGGCGACGCCTGCGGGTGCACGGTTTCCGGAAACGGATGCGCAGCAAAGACGGGCGTCGCGTATTGAAGGCCCGTCGGGCCAAGGGCCGCAAGACCTTGACCCCGAAGATGAACAATCACGTCAAGAAGATCAACTGGAACAGCTAGCCGCCTCAGCTGGCGGGGGTTGAGCGATGCAGCGCCATTTACGGCTTCGCCATCGGGCAGACTTTGCCCGTCTGCGACGTGAAGGGCGCACGTGGCGACATCCCCTGGTGATCTTGAGCGCCACGCCCAACGGTCGCACCCACAATCGTTACGGCTTCATCACCAGCAAAAAGCTGGGTAACGCGGTGGTGCGCAATCGGGCGCGGCGGCTCATGCGCGAGGTGGTGCGCCAAGCCCATCCCCGTTTGCGCCAGGGCTACGACGTGGTTTTCATCGCTCGTAGAGCAATGGCCGGAAAGCCCTACGGGGCTGTGCAAGACGCCATGGCGCACGTGTTGCAGCAAGCGCACTTGTTGGGCCGCAAGCCATCCTGAGGGCAGCGAACATGAAATACATCTTGTTGGCGCTCATCCGACTGTATCAGTTGACCTTTGCGCGCTTGTTGCCGCCTAGTTGCCGTTACGACCCGAGTTGCTCGCATTACACTTACCAGGCCGTGCAGAAGTATGGTGCGCTCAAGGGCGGGTGGATGGGATTGCGGCGCATCGGGCGTTGCCATCCTTTTAGCCCTGGCGGCCACGATCCCGTTCCGTAGCGCACAAAGGGTATTGTTTGAAGGAGCACCGTTGAACATCTGGCGAACTCTCACGGCATCGCCACGCCGCAGCGTAGGCGTTTTGTTGTTGCTCACCCTCTTGCTCAGCGCCTGTGGGGGCGCCACCAGTGAAAGCTGGGCCGGCATCCTCGCCGACCCGCAAGATAGCACGATCTACGTTTCGTTCAATAGGCACGTGGTGGCGCTGAATTCCAGCAGCGGCGCGATTGTGTGGGAGTACGGCGAAAAGGGCGACCGTTTCTTTGCCATCCCCACGTTGGCCGACGATACGCTTTACGTGGGGGACTACAACGGGCGCTTGCACGCGCTGACCACCGGCGGCGAGCCTCAATGGATTTATGAACCGACCCGCGAAACGTTGATCGGTCCGCTTTCGTTGACGCCGACCGACCGCGTCATTGGCGCGGCAACGGTGGGACCGAAGTATGTCTATGTGGGCTTGGGGAGCCGTAATCTGGTGGCGGTCAATCGTCAAGATGGCACCGAAGCCTGGCTTTTTGAAACCGATCACGGTGTGTGGACACAGCCGCTCTACATTCCCGCTGATGAGGAAGCCGACACATCTGCCGTGCTCTATTTCGCCTCGCTCGACCACCATCTTTACGCGCTGAACCCCGAAAGCGGGGCCTTGCTGTGGAAGGTGGACTTGGGCGGCGCGGTGCCCGGGAACTTGGTTTACGA
>CAZZNC010000201.1:0-5470 GCA_964655405.1 uncultured Anaerolineaceae bacterium
GTCCGGCAGCGGGCATTTGCGCTTCGTTGGGACGCAACACGATGGCCGGACGCACCTGCCCAGCGATCAGCGTGGGCAAAAAGCCGAAAAGCGCCGTCACCACCACGCCCAAAACCATGCCGCTCCCCAGCGCCTCCGGATAGATGCGCCAGGTCAAGCTGACGCGGAAGGCTTCTTCGCCCACGTCGCGGATGGAGTAGCTGAGCAACACGCCCAGCGCCAGCCCCAAAAGGCTGCCGATCACGCCCATCAACAACGCCTCGACCAGGAAAAGGAACGTCACGTGCGAGCCTTTTAGCCCCAGCGTTTTGAGTACCGCGATCTCCAATGTGCGGCGGTTGACCACCACCAACATCGTGTTGATGATACCGATGCCACCGATGAGCAGCGAAGACAAGCCCATCACCAAGATCAAATCGTCAATGGTGCTAGCCATTTCCTCGTTCTGCTTGGACAGCTCCGGCACGGTGGCGCGGTTGAGTTGAATTCTGAAATCTGTCCCGTCCTCGCCGTAGTGAGCTTGTAAAGCAGCGATGAAGCTTTTTTCCACTTCGTTCACATCGCGCCCACGCGGTACTTTGAGGTATACATCCGTAACCAGTGGCTGAACGCCCAACACCGCCACATCGTCTAAGCGGAGATAGGAATAGTCCCAAAAGAACGTCTCCGGCGCGGTGACGATGGTTTCGGCGTCTTCTTGCGCCACGCCCACCACCACAAACTGCGCGCCGTCCCCGCCGATTTGCACCACGTCGCCCACTCCCACGTCCAAGCGCGTCGAGCGCGCCAGCGCGTTGGAAATGACAATTGGGTACATGCCCTCTGGCACGGGACTATCGAAAACCTCCGCCAACGTTTTGCCAGCGGGGTGCGCGGTGGTGATGGTGTCGTAAAACGGGTATTGCTCCGGTTCGATGCCCAGCAACATCACCGGCGCCGAGTGCGGCGTGCCATTTGGTTCGGCGCGCACCTGCTCGAATTGCTTGCGCCCCACCGAGATCGCCACGCCCTCTTGTTGCGCCCAGTCGCGCATCACCTGGACAGCTTCTGTCGTAAAGACCGGCATTCCGCCGTCCGTCTGTGCCAGTTCCGGCACCCCGTCCGAAGCGTAAACATGGATGTCGCCACGGTTGGACTTTGCAAGATCGGTGGTCATTTCGTCACCGATCATCAACGCCAAGGTACGCAAAGCCACAATGGCCGCCACGCCGGTCGCCACGCAAACCAGCGCGAAGACCGTGCGCGAACGGTTGCGCCACATATCGCGCAGCGCGTGCACAAAGGCAAAACGCCCAAACGCCCAAGCACGTATCGCTCGACCGCTCATCACGCCTCCCCCTTCTCTTCACGCACAATGCGCCCGTCCACCAAGTGCAACACACGCTCCATCTGCCGCGCCAGTTCCAAGTTATGCGTCACCAGCACAATGGTCGTGCCCGTTTCCTGCCACACATCCCGCAACGCCTGAAGCACCACACTCGACGCTTCGGAGTCCAGATTGCCGGTCGGCTCGTCGGCCAACAACAAGGGGGGATTGTTTGCCAGCGCGCGCGCAATGGCGACACGCTGTTGCTGCCCGCCGGAAAGCTCCATCGGGCGGTGTTTCATACGGTCGCCCAGCCCCAGCAGCTCCAAAAGCTCGCGGGCGCGTTTTTCTGCTTTGAACTTGGGTTTGCGCGCGAACTGGATCGGCAACATCACGTTTTCCAGCGCGGTCAGCGTGGGAATGAGGTTGAAGAACTGGAAGACAAAACCGATCTTCTCGTTGCGTACCTCGGTGAGCTTGCCTTCGCCCATATTCGTAACGTCCACGCCGTCAATCGCGATGCGACCGGTCGTCGGAGCGTCCAACCCACCGATCAAACCCAGCAGCGTGCTCTTGCCGCTGCCGGAAGGCCCGACGATTCCCACCATCTCGCCTTCGTAAACGTCCATATCCACGCCACGCACGGCATGAACGACCACCGCGCCTAACGGCAAATCCTTGGTCAAGTTTGTGGCGCGTAACACCACGCGCCGCCCATTGTCTTGCGCGTTCGTTTGAGTGCTCATCATAACTCCTAGCCTTACTCGGTAACCCCACCAACGGAGGGAACTTCCAGCAGAATATACGCAAAAGGACGCGCCGCGTCGCGGTATGTCGAGAACTTCCCACTTCAAACGGCGGCGGTCGCCCGTCGCCCAAACGTCGTTGACCCATTGCCCAATCGCTGCTATGCTCTACGCGAAAGATTGCGATATGGGAGGGAAACGACTTATGCGTGCTCACCGGAGATACCTGTACTTTGCATTGCCGATCGCCATCGTGCTCACTATACAGGGACTCTCCAGCACACCGGCGCTCGCTTTCCCGGGCAACCGTGACGATGAAAGCTGCGCGGCGCAACTGGCCGCCGCCATGCTCACCGGCCAAGCGTCCGTTGATCCCGACTGTCTACCAACCCCCGGGCTGGACGCGCTGGCATTGCGTGCCGCCGAAGCCGAGATGCAACGCCACCCCGCTCCGGACGTGCAACAAGTACCCTACCAAGAGGATAGGGTTTGGACGCGCGCTTACCGGCGCATGGTCGGCCATGTGGTCATCTACGACGCGCCCAACGGCAACCCCATCGGCGAACTCGATGCCGGTTACAATTACGTGACCATCATCAACTCCAAAGACGGTTTCGTCCAAATCAATTACGGCCAATGGGTGGAAGAAGAACACATCACGTGGGCGGACGTGTCCCAATTTTCCGGCGTGGAGATCACGCGCCAACCCGTGCGCCCCTTCGCCTGGATGTTGGCCGAGGCACACCCCAGCCGCTACCCGGGCGGGCCACAAGACAAAACCGCCGAAAAAATCGAACGCTATACCCTGCTGAATATCTACGGCACGGAGATCGTGAACGGCTGGGAATGGTACTTGGTCGGCCCCGACCAATGGATACAACAAATCCGCGTAGCCAAAGTGAAGCCGATCCCCCGTCCTGAAGGCGTCAGCCCCGACGATCATTGGGTGGCCATTGACCTTTACGAGCAAACCGCCGTTGCCTACGAGGGCGACAAAATGGTCTTCGCCACGCTGATCTCGTCCGGCCTGCCGCGTTGGAGCACCGAAGAAGGCCTCTTCCGCATCTACGAGCGTTACGAAGCAACACGCATGAGCGGCGCCAGCGGTCAGAAAGACTTTTACTTCATCGAAGAAGTGCCCTATGTGATGTACTTCGACGGAGACATCGGCTTACACGGCACGTACTGGCACGACCGCTTCGGCTATCGCCAAAGTCACGGTTGTGTCAACCTTTCGATCATGGATGCTTGGTGGCTTTACGAGTGGACAAGTCCGGAAGCATACCAAGACGCTTGGGTCTACGTTTACAGCAGCGGCGCATATCGCACCGACCTTCCTGCCTGGGCACGCCGCTAACGAGGGATACACGTGGAGCGCACACAGCGAACCGTTGTCTTTGCATTGATCGGGATAATTAGCGTCGGATTGGCGGCGCTAATTGCCTCGCTGGTCGTGCCCTACAACGTGACGTTTGGCGCGTTGCTGACCGATATGCACGGCACAGGCCATTACACGCGCCTTGACCGGCCCCCCACCCCACTTTCCGCTCATGCAAACCTGGCGCTTCCCGTCGGCAGCACCGTACAGCTCGAACCGAAAAGCCGCGCCACGCTGAGCTTGGAAATGACCGGCGGGCGCGTCATGCTCACCGGGCCAGCCACGTTGACATTGGTGGATTCCTACCGCCGCGCCACATCGCTGGGGCACCTGTTGGAAAGCGAACGCTTCACACGCCAGTACGTGATCACGTTGCGCCAGACACAAGGCACGGCCTACTACGATTTTTCCATCACCTCACCGCCTTTTGACACGCTGACCGTCACCGTCGAGCTGCCCCAAACGCACTACATCCCCACACACCCCTGCTGGGAGATCACCGTGCAGCCGGACGGCAGCGCACAGGCCAACGACATTCCCTGTCGTTGACGTTCGTGCCTACAAATACAGCGGGTTGACGGGGCCAAGCGCGGTATGATCGGTTTCTCCGGCTTCCTGTACGGCTTGCAGCGACAGCGCAGCCACCAGAAACGCCAAACGGTGCCCGTCCTTCGAGATAACCCCCCAGCGCAAAATGCGCAGCGCCAACAAGACCAGCGCCGTGTGATATTCGCCCCACAGATTTTCGCTGTATAGACATTCCCGCGCCACGTCACGCACGATCTGGATCATGGAAAGCGCCAAGCCCAGTTCTTCCGACAGATGCGCGGTCGGCACTTCACCGGTTTGGTTAAGCACGTGCAGCGCCATGACCACCTGCCAAGCCCCGTCCCAACCAGGGGCTGCAAAGTGTGAAACCACATACGCCAGCAGGCTTATTTCCAACAACGCCCAATCGAAAAGCACATGCCCATCCCGTGCCAGCGTGAAATCAATCAGACAAGGCACGTCGCGCGGCCCCAACAAGATGTTGTACAAGTGCATGTGTCCGTGAATTGCCGAAAGATAGCCGTTCACCTGCTGTTCCAACAAAACGCTCAGCGTATATAGCGGATTGGGCAAATCCAACATGCGCTCATCCGGCACTGGGATGAAATCCACATCTGGCGCAAAAGTCGGCTCCAGCTTCTGCAAACTATCCCACAGCAGTCCGTCACGGGTATTCACGACCCGCCCGATCAATTCTTCCATCACCTCGCCGCGATCGATGAAGCCGGGTTTTAACCCCAAGCCATGCACTTCGACCTTACTGGCTCGGTTCACGGCCTGGGGCTGCGAGCCGGCAGCCAGATAGAGAATATCCTGTTCCACGTCCAGTTTTTGCACCACGAAGTGATGCAACGCGACCATCTCGCCGTGCGCAATCAAATTCCCGCGACTCCAGCGGTCGCCTGGAGAAAGACTGCGTCCGGTGGCACCCAGCCGCGCATGGGGCAGCGCTTCGACCATCAACGCGGGCGGCAACACGTGTTCGTATTCTCGCCACACGCTGAATTGATACGGCTGCCGTTGCAACCACCAATCCGGCCCCAAACTCTCGAACAGCCCGTGTATGGTGCGTTCGACATCGTCCACGCGCAATTGCAAAGCCAAATCGCCCAAGCTCACCGGATGTTGCCCGTCCAACGGGGCATTAAACGTGTACACCAGCCCCCCGTAAGGAGTCGAATCCGGCACGACGGGCGCTTCGACCAAATGCGCCGCGTCGTCGGGCAAAATATGACGCACATAAAGATCGTAGCGGCGCCGTTCGTGCAAGATCGAGCGGCGCTCGTCGAGTTTCACCACCACAGGGGAACTTTGCTGTCCATTCGTCCCCACCGGACGCACCAACAACACTTGTGCCGCGCCGGAGCTGCCGCTTAGTTCCCGCAGCACATGCACCGCCGCGTACTCACGAAACATAGCCTGCAACACGGGCACTTTGTAGGGATCAAGCTCGGCGGAACTTTTCACAGGTACGTCGGGGATGGGTGGATC
>CAZZNC010000202.1:0-5451 GCA_964655405.1 uncultured Anaerolineaceae bacterium
GATTGTCCCCACGTTCACATGGGGCTTCGTCCGCTCAAATTTCCCCTTGGACATGCTTGGTTTGGTTCCTCCGAAACGTGCAAATATGCAGGAATAAAAAGAGTGCCCGCCAGCGCAGGCGCTTGTGACATGCTGAGCCTACGATGGGATTTGAACCCATGACCTCGCCCTTACCAAGGGCGTGCTCTGCCAACTGAGCTACGTAGGCAAGGTTGGCGCAGATGCTTTGCAGATGCTTTGCCGTTGGGCGCAGAACCTGCCAGGTGGGCCAGGTAGGACTCGAACCTACGAAGGCGTCTGCCAGCGGATTTACAGTCCGCCCCCTTTGCCACTCGGGACACTGACCCATTTCGCGCCGATGAGCTTTCATCGGACAAGCCGACGATGGGAATCGAACCCATAACCTAGCGCTTACAAGGCGCTTGCTCTGCCGATTGAGCTACGTCGGCGTTCGCTGACATTGTACCATGCCCGCGACGCCGTCTCAAGGGTGATTCTCCCCTGTCATCGGACGGTCGGGATTGTATCGGAGCGTCCTGGCTTTGTCAATGGTACACGTCCGTTTTTGAGGGCTGGACGAGGGGGTTTTAGCGGTTCTGCACTCTGGCGGCGGGGGGCATTGTGCGCTATGCTGGGGCGTGTCGAGACATGTTGCATACACCGAAGAAAGTTCGCCATGGCGCCATACGAAGCCGTTATCGGGCTGGAAGTACACGCAGAACTGCAAACCCACTCCAAGATGTTCTGTGGCTGTGCGGTGGTGGATAGCACGTCCGCTCCGCCCAACACTTACGTGTGTCCCGTGTGTTTGGGGATGCCGGGGGTATTGCCTGCGCTCAACCGGCAAGCGGTTGTGTTAGGGTTGCGTGTAGGGTTGGCGCTGAATTGCGAAATCCCGTCCTTCAATCGTTTTGCCCGCAAAAGTTACTTTTATCCCGACTTGCCCAAAGGTTACCAGATCAGCCAATATGACTATCCGTTGGCCGTGCGTGGTTGGCTGGAAATTGACTTGCCGGACGGCTCTTCCAAACGCATCCGCATTCGGCGCGTGCATTTGGAAGAAGATACCGGCAAACTGACCCACGTGGACGACCACAGCCTGATCGACTTCAACCGTGCGGGCGTGCCACTGCTGGAAATTGTCTCAGAAGCGGACATCCGCAGCGCGGAAGAGGCCGAGGCTTACGCGCGCAAACTGCGCGCGATCCTGCGCTATCTGGGCGTCAACAGTGGAGATATGAGCAAGGGCGTTTTGCGCGTTGAGCCGAATATCAGTGTGCGTCCGGTCGGTTCGGACGAGTTCCGCACGCGCACCGAGGTCAAAAACCTGAACAGTATTCGCACTCTGGCACGTGCCGCTGCTTACGAGATAGAGCGGCAAATCGCGCTTTATGAAAGCGGCGGGACAGTGCGGCAAGCGACAATGGGCTGGGACGAGGCGCGTCAGGTGACGGTGGTGCAGCGTGTTAAGGAAAGCGCCGACGATTACCGCTATTTCCCGGAGCCGGACTTGCCGCCGCTGGAGATCAGCCGCGCTTGGGTGGATGAAGTGCGCGCGGCCCTGCCGGAGCTGCCCAGCGCCAAGCGTGACCGCTTTATGCAGCAAATGGGCCTCAGCCGCTATGACGCTTCGGTGCTGGTGGCGGAAAAGGCCGTCGCGGACTACTTCGAGGCAGCCGTACAAGCGGGCGGCGATCCCAAGCAGGTCGCCAACTACATCTTGGGCGATCTATTTCGCCGCATGAAGGACGAAGGCCGTCCGCGTGAACAGATCGGCGCCATTCCGCTTACGCCTGCACACTTGGCCGAGTTGTTGGCGTTGGTCGCCGAAGGCACAATCAATCACGGTGTGGCGAAAAAGTTGCTCGGCACGCTCTATGCTGAGGGGGGCGAGCCACGCCGTTTGGTGGAAGAGCGTGGTTTGGCCCAGGTGCGCGACGAGGGCGTGTTGGCGCAAACGGTGGAGCACGTATTGGACGAGCACGCGCAAGAGGTGGCCCGCTATGTAGCCGGAGAAGAAAAGTTGCTCCAGTTTTTGCTGGGGAAGGTTATGCGCGCGTTGCGCGGCAAAGCGGATGCGCAAGCCGTGCGGCGTTTGTTGTTGGCGCAACTTGAAGCGCGCCGCCCGCAGTAGGAATTTGAACGAATGTTCGCGTGCGCTTATAATGGGCGCATCCATCGTATAACTTGAAATGAAGGAATGAGACCAGATGGCCGGATACCAATACACGATTATCATCGGCAACGTCGGGCGCGATCCTGAGCTGCGCTACACGGGGAGCGGTGTGGCCGTGTGCAACTTTAGCGTTGCCGTCTCACGCCGTTGGACCGACCGCACGACCAACGAGCCGCGCGAGGAAACCACGTGGTTTCGCGTGAGCGCTTGGCGTGGCTTGGCAGAAACGGCTAGCCAGTATGTCCACAAGGGAATGCAGATTATGATTACGGGGCGTGTTGCGGCCAGTGCCTTTTTGGGGCAAGACGGCCAGCCGCGCGCTACGCTGGAAATCACGGCGTTGGACATGCAATTTTTGGGGCGGCGCGGCGAGCGTGGAGATGTGCCGGAGGGTGGCGGCGAAGGTTATCCGGACGCGCCGGAAGATTTGCCCTTCTAGAGTGCCGCTTGATAGAAGATCGCCAAACGTTCCCACATCGGGCCGCCTGGATACGCTTTTCCAGGCGGACGGTGATCTATGGGGCGATGTGCTGAAGCAGCAGGAGAACTTACGACGATGTCTGAAGCGCCAAAGAAGCCGATACCCCGGCGGCTCAATTTAGAAATTCCGGCCCATCTCAACGCCACTTATGCCAATTTCGCCATCATCACGCATTCCCCTTGGGAAGTGTTCCTCGACTTTGCGCAAATTTTGCCGAATTTGCCCAAAGCGCGCGTGCAGGTGCGCGTTGTGCTCACACCGACCAACGCCAAGATGCTGATGAAGGCTTTGGAGGACAACATCGCGCGCTATGAGGCGCAACACGGCGAGATCAAGCTGCCGCCGCGCCCCCCGTCGCTGGCCGACCAGCTTTTCGGCTCGGTGAAGGGGGAAGGCGAGAGCGATTCGTCCGATGCCCCCGAACAGGATACCCCTCATGAGTAACCATCTCGACGCACTGGACGGCATCGCAGAAAGCATCCGCCCCACGTTTGAAGCCAAGACCGCAGCCCGCGACGCAGCGATTAATCAGTCGCGCGTGGTCATTCAACACAGCGCCAACGCCATTCGCGCCACGCACCGCCGCGAGTGGGAACGTGCCCGCGAGCGTTTGGAAGTGGTGCGCCAACAGGCGGATGTGCTGCGTGCGCATGTGCAACCGTTCCCCGATTTGTACTACAGCGGCTACACGCAGGATGCCTTTAAGGAATATACCGAAGCGGCGATCACCTATGCGCTGGTGCGCGACGAGCCGATTCCCACGCCGGAGGCACTGGGCGTAGAGCCGGGGGCCTATCTCAATGGCTTGGCGGAAGCGGCCAGCGAGCTACGCCGCCAGGTGTTGGACATCATTCGGCGCGGCCATTCGGCGGAAGCAGAGCGGCTGCTAGAAGCGATGGACACGATCTATAGCGTGCTGCTCTCGTTTGATTTCCATGATGCGATCACGGGCGGGCTGCGTCGTCGGTTGGACGGGTTGCGCGGTGTGCTGGAACGTACACGCGGCGATGTGACCAACAGCCTTCGACAGCAGCAGCTCCAAGAGGCGCTCGAAGCCTTCGAGCGGCGCATCACGGGCCAAGATGCCCCCTAACCGCCCCGCATGTCAGGCGAGCGTCAGGCGTGCGTCCAGTCGCTGCGATGCTTTGCGGGCATACTAGATAAAAAACTTGAGGGGGGCTTGCTATGTCATCTGTGCAACGTTTTTTGGTGCAAGAAGGTGAGCGCACCGGTCAGGCCATCGAGTTGACGCATTTCCCGTTTACGTTTGGGCGCGCGCGGGAGTGTGATGTCGTGTTGGATACGAGCGCTATTTCGCGGCTGCACGCCCGTTGTACGCGCGACGGTCTCAACGTGTATTTGGAAGACCTCGGCAGCCGCAACGGAACGTTTCTCAACGGGCAGCGGCTGCCTGCGCATACCCCGCAACGCTTGCGTGCAGGAGACGCGGTGAGCCTGGCGCAGGCTTGCAGTTGGGTCTTTGACGATCCGGCTACCACCGTGCAGATAGCGCCCGCGCAATGGGCGCGCTTGGGGCTGGCGCTCGACCCGATGGCCGGAACGGTGACGGTCGGCGGACAGGCGTTTGACCCGCCGCTCAGCCCGAACCAGTTTGCGCTGCTGGCGCTGCTTTGCGCCAACGAAGGGCGCGTGGTTTCGCGCGCGGAGATCGCGACGGGGGTGTGGGGCGCGGGCGTGCCGGTCAGTGATGAGACGCTGGACGCGCTGGTGAGCCGTCTCCGTAAACGGCTCCACGCCGCCGATCCCACGCATGAGTACCTGATCACGCGGCGCGGCTTTGGTCTGCTTTTTCAAAATCGCTAGGAAAGTAGTCTGCTTGTGAGTGATACCCCGAAAACGTTGCTTTTGGCTTCCGGTTCACCGCGCCGACGTGAGATGATCGGCGCGTTGGATTTGTTGGTGAGCGTGACGCGCGTGGACATTGACGAAACGCCCCGCACGGGAGAAGAGGCGCGCGCCTACACCTTGCGGCTGAGCCGTGAGAAGGCCGCCGCTGCTGCGCGCGAGTTCCCCGACGCGCTGATCTTGGCTGCCGACACGACCGTCGCGGACAGGGACGCGATCTTGGGCAAGCCGCGCGACGAGGCGCAAGCGTGGGCGATGCTGCGCCAACTGCGCGGACGCACGCACCAGGTTTACACCGCGATCACGCTGCTGGAAGCGCGCAGCGGGCGGCGTGTGAGCGAAGTAGCACGCACCGACGTGCCCATGCGCGCCTACACGGACACTGAGATCGCCGCCTACATCGCCAGTGGCGACCCATTCGACAAAGCGGGCGGCTACGCCATCCAACACGCGGAGTTCCGTCCGGTGGTGCTGCGCAGCGGCTGCTACGCCAACGTGATGGGCTTGCCGCTGTGTCACCTGGTCCGCGCGTTGCGCGCGTTCGGCGTGCAGGTGTCGGTGGACGTGCCGGCGCTGTGTCGAGAGCGTTTCGGCTATGCGTGCGACGTGGCGGAGCGTGTGTTGGCGGGGGACGCTTAGGGGGAGTTCGGGGGCGTTGCCCTTGTGTTCCCCGGCAGGAAGCGCGGCTCCCTGCACGCAAAACGGCGCGCGCGAGGACGCCGCGAGCGATAGCGACGTGGCGTCCGACGTGCGCGCCGCAGCGGGGCGGGCGACGTGCAGCGCCGTTTTGTGCGCTGCGCGAGGTCGCCCCGCCCGCGTCCAAGTTCACGAGGCGGCCTCGCTGGTTACCTCGATGCGGTCGAGTTCCTCGCGCAACTGGCGCGCTTCGGTCTGTTTGGCTTCGAGCGCGTCTTTTTGCTGCTGATAG
>CAZZNC010000203.1:0-5441 GCA_964655405.1 uncultured Anaerolineaceae bacterium
AGGGCGTCAACCCTTTTCAATGGCAGGTTGCCCCGCGGCAGCGCGCCTGGCGGCGCCGTGACCCGCCGGCACGAGTGAACGTTTGCGGTGATCGTGCACTGGGCGCGCCGCCAGGGCCTTGCAGAAGCAAGGCCTCAAAGCGGCTCCCGCCGCTTTGGTGCGCCGATAGGCGCACGGCGGCGCGCCCGCGACGGCGAACGTTCACCGACGGCGGACACTCGCCGACCGGCCACGTTCCGCGTCCACCGTGCCGCGCCGAACGCGCCAGCGTTCGCGCGGCGGGGTCAAGGGGCGCGAGCGCCCCTTGCGGGGTGTGGGGCAGCGCCCCACAAACACCCACAAGCCCGCCCCAACACCCGCGATTGTTGGAATACTGATCAGGTTGGCAGCCCGCCGCCGCATCTTTGCTACAATACAGACAACGCCGAGCATCACGCCGACCGACGAGCACATCATGCCCGAATTGCCGGAAGTGGAAACCATCGTGCGCGGGCTGCGTCCGCAACTGCAAGAGCGCACGATCACCGCGCTGCGCTACGACTGGCCGCGCACGCTGCACACACCCGACGCCCCGATCTTCGCCGCACGCATCGTCGGCCAACCCGTGCGCGCCGTCACACGGCGCGGCAAATACGTGGTGCTGACGCTGTCGCCGGACACCTTGCTGATCCATTTGCGCATGACCGGCAGACTCTACGTCGTCCCCGCCGAAGCTCAGGCCGAAGCCGACCGCTGGTTGCGCGCGGCCTTTGCGCTGGACGACGGGCGCGAGCTGCGCTTTTCGGACGTGCGCAAGTTCGGGCGCTGCTATTTGCTGGACGATCCGGCGCAGGTGTTGGGGCGCCTGGGGCCGGAGCCGCTCGACCCGCGCTTTACGGTGGAGGCCTTCCGCCGCCAACTGGACGGACGGCGCGGGCGGCTCAAGCCGACGCGGCTGGATCAGCGCGTGATCGCGGGCGTGGGCAACATCTACGCGGACGAGGCGCTTTTCCACGCGCAGCTGCACCCGCTGCGCCGCGTAGACACGCTCAACGCGGGCGAGATCGCGCGGCTGCACGCGGCATTGCAGCACGTGCTGCGCCAGGGCGTGGCACGCGAGGGCGCCAGCGTGGATTGGTATCGCAAAGCGGACGGCTCGCGCGGTTCGGCCCAAGAAACGTTGGCCGTCTACGGGCGCGCAGGGCAGCCGTGCCCACGCTGCGGGCAACCGGTCGAGCGGATCGTGGTCGCCCAACGCGGCACGCACCTTTGCCCGCGCTGCCAACCGTTGCATGATAAAAATGACACAGGCAGGTACACATGAGCGGAACATTTTTTACGTTGGGGCGCTTCTTGGCGCAAACGCAATCGTCCGGCCTCGGGGAGTTTCTGCGGCAGATTAGCGGTTTGCTGATCGGCACATGCGTCGCGGGCACGATCTGGGTGGTACTAATGGTGCTGGTGATGCAGCGTGCCAAAGAACGCCGCCGCCGTGAGCGGCTGGGATTGGAGCCGCTGCCCGGGTTCTGGGTGACATTGCTCGCACGGGTGCGCGCGCTTTTCACGTCCGACGGGGTCAAAGCAGCCTTCCCCACATCGAACACACCCCCCGCGCCGAAACTTAACGCACTGACCGGCGGGCTGCCCGAACCGGACTTGGGCGCATTGTTAGGGGACGACACGCCCAAACCCGCTGCCAAACCCATCCCCTCACCGCCCGTTGTCCGCCCCGAACCAGCACACACCGTTCCCACCGAGCCGCCCGCTGCCCATGCGGTGGACGTGCCGGAAGCCACAGCCGCCGAGGAGACCGCGCCCGTCCCATCACCAGCCGAGGAGACCCCCATGCCAAACGAACCCTTGAACCCACAAGACGCCGTCGAGGTTTTGCGGCTCTTCCGCGACATTTCCGACGGCACGCTGATTGTGGAGATCGGCGGGCAGCGTTTCACGTCGCTGGCCGAGCTGCGCGCGGAGGCATTGGAACGGCGCTTTTTGCGCGTGCTGGAAGAGATGCAGCGCTTTAGCGAACCGCCACGCCTGACGCCGCGCCCCGCCACGCCGTCCGTCGAAGCCCTGGCCGGCACACCGGTCAGCGACGCCGAGAACGCGGACGAAATCCCCTCGTTGGCGCTGGGAAGCATGTTCCGCCAGATGAAACGCGCCGCGATGGGCCAGAAGCCACAGCCGCTCGAACCCACGCCGGAGCTTTCGATTGCCGACGACATCGAGGCGTTGTTGCAAGCCAAGCTCGCCACGTTGCCCGCCTTCCACGAACGCGCCATTCACGTCACCCCTGCCCCTTCCGGCGGTGTGCGCATCCAGGTTGACGAGCGCTTTTACGAAGGCGTGGGCGAGATCGAAGACGAGGACGTGCGCCTGCTTTTGCAAGCGATCGTTTCGGAGTGGCAACAGCGGCTTTGATCCGCTATACTGCTCGCAACAAAACGACGCCGTCCCGCAAAGATAGTGGGGCGGCGTAATTTTTGTGTCCCAAACTTCTTAGTTTTGTTATATCAATCTTTATAGAAAAGTTGACCGATCTGGTAAAAGGTGCTTCAATGATAGTAAGGGGTGCATCGCCTCAAAAAGCATAGCGCGTCCGCTGGACGCAGGGAGGCAAGCCATGTCCCAAGACGTGATGATCTTCTGGCTGATTCATGTGGTGATTGGCGTGGTCGTGCCGGTGCTGGCGTTGACAGGGTGCTGTCGCCGTGAAGAGGAAAAGGAAACAGCGCAGCAGCAACCCCCACTTCACGAGCAATCGTCCCCGCCGCAACCGCACAATCAGCAATATCAAACGTAACCCGGGCCATATCGCCGCCATCGAGGCCGCATCACAGACACAAAACGCGCTCGTCCGCGCACCATGGACGAGATAGGGGGCGGTGTTTTTTCAGTCGAACGCCGCCCCAACTTTTTCCACGCGCCGTTTGCCCCGCTCGTCTTCCACCAGCCGCCCTGCCAAAATTTGCGGATCGTGCTGAAAGAGCAGCAGCGCGTCGTTTTCCAACGCCCAGCGTTGCCAACGGCGCTTGGTCTCCAGCGTCACCAGCGGTTTGATGTCATAGGCGGTCGTCCACGCCAGTTTCTCAAAATGCACTGCGTAACTTGCCATATCGCCCACGAAAAACGCGCTTTGCCCGCCGTCTTGGAAGAGCACAGATTGGTGCGCGTCGGTGTGCCCGGGCGTGACCATGCAGTGCACCCCCGGGACGATTTCGGCGTCGCCTTCCAATAACGTGAGCTGACCGCTTGCGCGCAGCGGTTGGAAATTGTCTGCGTGGTAGGTGGCGCGGGTGCGTTCGTTGGGATGGCTGGCATCCTCATACTCCACGCGCTGCACGATGTATTCGGCGTTGGTGAAAACGGCCACCGCCTGCCCATTCGCGTCCCGTCGCGTGTTGCCGCCGCAGTGGTCGGCGTGTAGATGCGTGTTGATCACGATGTCCACGTCCGCGGGGGTGACGCCCAGCCGTGCCAGCCCGTCGAGCAGCGTGCCGTGCGGGTACTCCACCCCCCAGATACGGCGCGCTTTGGCGTCCAACTTGTCGCCCAAGCCGGTATCCACCAGAATCGTTTTTCCCCCAGCGCGCACCAGCAGAGAGGTCAGCACCATCGGCACGCGCTGATGCGCATCCGGCTGCAAGTAGCGCATCCATAACACGCGCGGCACCAGCCCCCAAGCGCCACCGCTATCCGCCCACACCAAGCCAGCGTGGACAAGGTGAATTTCAATGGTTCCGATGCGAAACATAACGTTCCTTCCCGTGCGGCAAGGTGCCCGATGCGCGCGGCGTCAGTTCGTCGCCGTGAATCCGTGATCGGCCAGCACGCGCAACACCACCGGCGCCGCCCGAATGCCGCCCAAACGTCCGCCGGTCACGTCCTCGCTTTCCACGAAAGTCGGAATACCCACGAAACGCCCGTTGCCGTCCACAGCCAACCCGCCGCTGTTGCCCGGGGCGATCTCGGCGTCGGTGCGATACCAAAGCGGCATGGGTTCGCCATCCAACGTGCCGCCTTCCACCGAAACGATGCCGCCGCGCGTCAGCACCAAATAGGCATCGCCGATGCCCGGGTAGCCGAAGATGTAAACCTCATCGCCCCGGTACATTTCCTGCGGGGTGCTTTGCAGCGGCAAATAGGGCAAAGCCAGGGACGTAGGACTGATCGTCCCGCCGTTGCGGTCAGCAGTGATGCTCACAATAGCGACATCTAAATCCTCGTCGCGCACCAATACCGTGCCCTGATAGCGCGGCACAGGCTGCGCGTTGACATCTTCCAGCACATAAACGGTGATCGTCTCGGCGTCTTCTACCACATGGGCGTTGGTGACAATGATGCCATCGGGGGAGATCAGCGTACCGGTTCCTGAGGCCCATTCCCAGGGGGTTTCGATATCCAACAACACCACAGCCTGCGCAATAGCCGCGATCTCGTCATGATCGAGTGCGCCATCCTGATTGATCGCTGTCAGGACGCTTCCAGCGCCACCGTCAACCGCCGCGCCCCACGCTGTTCCCGAAAAGTCACCCGTGCTAGCGGTGGGGGAATTGGGACAGGGGACGAAACGCTCTGCCACGCTCCAACCGCCCCTGCCGTCCGCCAACCGAATCGGCACCCAGGTATAGCCGCCGATTTCCAAAGTACGTTCAGTGGCCGCATCCACTTGCACGCCGGCGTTGAGCACAAGCAGCACGCTGTAACGTGTGCCCGGGCCAGCGCGCACGTTCAACCCGACCCCCGAGGACACCTGCATACATTTCCAGACGTTCTCTTGGGAACTCAACGCGGGGGGCGCTGGTGAAGTTTCCACGGCCAGCACAGGCGTAATGCTTGCCCCAAGCCCCATCAGCAGCCCAACCAACACGCTCACCCAAGCTCTGCGTCGCCACGATTTTCGCGCCATGTTCTGCACTCCGTCCTATGCCCGCCAGCCACCCTTCTGGTGAACTTTGCACCATCTCAATAGTAGCACAATTCTGTCACAAGCGGGCTGCACACACCCTACATTTTCCCTGCGTGTGGTGTGTGGAAAACAGCGCGGCGGCGTTGAGTAGCGGTTGACGATCCTAGGGGGGGCTGGTACAATGTGCGCCGTTGCGAGAGGCCCCATTCGTCTAGCGGCCCAGGACGCCGCCCTCTCAAGGCGGAAACAGGGGTTCGATTCCCCTATGGGGCATAGGATTCCCCTGGCCTTGATCGGTCAGGGGATTTGCTTTTTCGGCCAACTCCGCCCGCACCTCCTCGGCTAACTCCGGGTACTCGTCCTCGTAAAGCGCCATGCGCAACACCAGGAAGCGATCCGCCCAGGGCTTGAGCTTGAAGCCCACAATCCGCCGCGCGTCCACGTCCACGACGATTTCCTCGAACAGGTTTTGCGCCATGCCCTTCCGGTCTTCGTCGTTGGCCGCGTCCCACAGCCGCGCCAACCGATCCACCGCCTCAATGCACATACC
>CAZZNC010000204.1:0-5435 GCA_964655405.1 uncultured Anaerolineaceae bacterium
TGCGAGGGGGTTAAGCCATGTTGTCGGAAAACATACCCACGCCAGGAATGCCACGCCCGAACCCTGCCGAACCGGAAGTCGAGCCGGTTGACCCTCAAACTGCCGAGGCCGCTTTGAGCGAGGCGCTCGCTCCGTACCTTGCCGAGGATTGGCGTGTTTTGCACCGTGACGCCTACTCCGCACGTTTGCGGCGTGCCGGGCGCAATGTGGACGTGTGGGTGGATTTGCTTGGGGATGTGCAGACTCGCGAACGCGGGCCAACTCCTTTGCAAGAAAGCGGGCGCTTGATGGCGTGGATGGTGCTGTTGGCGATGTTGTTGCTGGCATTGGCGCTTTCGGCGGCGTTAGGACTACTCTAGGTGTATCCGGAGCGTTCGTGGCGAGACAAGACAAAAGGTTTTCCGGCCTAAAAAAACGTGTTGGGGGAAAATTTGTTGCCTTATGACCAATTCATTTGATTACAACATGGACAGCCTGCTTTATCAAAATCGCCTACTTTCAGAGGAAATCCGGCGGCGTGTCGAGCAATTGGCAGCGATCAACACGGTGGCGGCAACGGTCAGCCAATCGCTGGACTTGGAAGTGACGTTAGAAACGGCATTAGACGCTGTGCTCGGCGTGATCCGTGTGGACTCGGCAGGCATTAGCTTGGTGAACGAAGAGGCGGGCGAGTTGGTGCTGCGTGCGCAACGCGGTTGGCGTTACGATTTCGTCACCAAACCGATGCGCATCCCCTTGGGGCACGGCATGTCCGGTGTGGCGGTGCGCAACGACGAGGTGGTCATCACCGGAGACGTGGCGAACGAGTCCAATTTGGCCGTGCCGGAATTTGCCCGCGAAGGGGTGCAGGCCATGGCGCTCATCCCGATGCACGCGCGCGGGCGCGTGGTGGGCATCCTCAGCGTGATGAACCACGAGCCTTACGAATTTACCGACGAAGAAATTACCGTTTTGCGGGCCATTGGGGACCAAGTCGGCGTGGCGCTGGACAACGCCAGTCTTTACGAGCGCATGAAAGAACAGTCCAGCCGTTTGGAAGCCGTGTTGGACTCGTCCGGCGATGCCATCATCGCCACCGACAATTACGGCAACATCAACTTGATCAACGCCACCGCCGAAAAACTTTTCGGGCTGCGTAAAGAGGCCATCATCGGAACCCCGCTGCGCAACGCGCCGCTGCATCCCAAGTTGCGCGAAGGTTTGCGGCGTGCGATGCGTGAAGGCGCAGGGCATACGGTTTTCGAAGTGACGTTGGACGAAACGCATTTCCTTTCCGTGATCGTCTCCCAAGTTTATGCGCATTTTTCGCTGAACAGTGACCGCACGCCGGAAGGCTGGGTGATGGTCATTCAAGATGTTACGCATTTGCGGGAAGCCGAACAAACGCGCGTGAACTTCACCCGCGCCGCTGCCCACGATTTGCGCAACCCGCTCAGCGTGACGCTCAGTGCATTGACCATGCTCAATCGTGATTTGGTTGATGCTTCTGAGGAGAACCGCGAGTTGATCGGGTTGGGCATCCAGGCCTTGCACCGAATGCAAGATTTGATCGACAGCCTTTTGAACCTGGAACACATCCAGAGCGGGGCCGGATTGCGTTGTGTGGAAGTGGACGTGCGCGATCTGATCGAGCGCGTCGTCGTCGATATGCGCCCCAGCATCCAGGAAGCCGGTCAGGCGTTTGTGCTGGAAGTGCCGGAAACATTGCCGCCGATTTACGGCGATATGCAGTGGCTCTACCGTGCGCTGACCAATCTGCTCAGCAACGCTAACAAATACACGCCTGAAGGCGGCGAAATTACGGTGCGCGCCTATGTGCAAGATGAGGAAATGTATCTCGAAGTGGCCGATACCGGTATGGGCATTCCGCCGGAAGCCCAA
Source organism: uncultured Anaerolineaceae bacterium (assembly GCA_964655405.1). Lineage (GTDB taxonomy): Bacteria > Chloroflexota > Anaerolineae > Aggregatilineales > Aggregatilineaceae > JALSSH01. The sequence continues at coordinate 1,882 of CAZZNC010000204.1, forward strand.
ACACGGCTCTTCGAGCGTTTCTACCGCGTGCCCCACCAAGACCGCGCGATTCGTGGTTCGGGGCTGGGGTTAGCCATTGTCAAATCGGTGGTGGAACAACACGGCGGACGGGTCTTTGTGCAAAGCCAGGTAGGGCAAGGCAGCACGTTTGGGATGATCTTTCCGCTTGGCAAAGTCCGACCGGACTAAGCGCGGGGAACGGTTCCGGCTTATGCTTCGTCTTGGGGACGCTCGTTGCCCAAGAACTGGTGGATGTGCGCCAGCAACTTGGCCGGCAACACCGGCTTGGTCAGATAGCTATCCACACTCACAGCACCGCTGCCGGAAGCAAAGAAACTGCGTGTGTAGGCGGTCAGCACAATGATCGGCACGCGGCGGCCCTGTTCGCGTTGCATCTCGCGCAGCCGCGTTGCCACCTCTATCCCGCTCATATGCGGCATGGCAATATCCAGCACGACCAAATCGGGATGTTCGGCTTCGTAAAGGGCCAATCCGCTTGCGCCGTCAGCGGCCTTCAGCACATGGTAGCCCTCGCGTTCCAAAACGTGCGCCACCATGGCGCGCACAAGGTCGTCGTCGTCCACGATGAGAATGGTTTGGCCGGTGGTGTTTTCGTGAGTGTCCACGTGTTTTCTCCCTGGAAACAGTATAGCACTTGGGGGTGGCGCGGGCAAAAGCACCCACGCGGCAGCATGTCTTTAATATTGAGTCGTTGGGAGAATGGCAACGGTGCGTTCAAGGGAGAAAAGAAGGCGGAGGGGGTGGGATTCGAACCCACGGTAGCGCGCAAACGCTACAACGGTTTTCGAGACCGCCCCAATCGTCCACTCTGGCACCCCTCCGTATGACGATGATACGCTATGCAGTTGTCATTTTTGCCCTTCGGCGCGCAAGTGGGCAAAGAAGCTGCGGATGAGCGCGGCGCTTTCTTCTGCCAACACGCCGCCGAGCACGTCCACGCGGTGGTTCAGCTGCGGATGGCTTAGCACGTTCAGCACACTTCCCGCAGCACCGGCTTTCGGGTCGGGAGCCGCATAGACCAGACGCGGCAAACGTCCCAAGACCATCGCCCCTGCGCACATCGTGCACGGTTCGAGCGTGCAGTAAAGTGTGCAGCCTTCCAAACGCCAATGGCCGATCACGTGCGCCGCCCGGCGAATGGCGAGCAGCTCTGCGTGGGCAGTTGGATCACCGTCCACTTCGCGGCGATTGTGTGCCCGTGCGATCACGTCGTCCCCGCGCACCACCAACGCACCAATCGGTACGTCTTCGTGGGCGAGTGCCTGCTGTGCCTCTTCCAGCGCCAGGCGCATCCAGGCGAAATCGGCGGGGTTTGGCTCTACGCTCATCGCTGCGCATTATAGCACGCCCCCATGTGGAGCGGAAGTGCTTTTTTTGTGATGGCCCACCGCCGAATGTGCGCGTTGTGTCAACTGCGCGCAGGGTAAGCGCAGAGTGTGCAAGCGCTTTTCGAGCGTCCCGTCCGTTGAATTTCTTTTCTAAGGCGAGTATACTTCCCCTCACTCAACGGAAGACGTATCGAGTAGGAAGACACTATGCCAACAAAGGTACTTGTCACAGGGGCCGGAGGGTTTATCGGTCACCACCTCGTCACGTTTTTGAAGGAACGCGGCTACTGGGTGCGCGGGGTGGATCTGAAGTATCCCGAATTCACAACGACCGACGCCGACGAATTCGAGATTTTGGACTTGCGACGTTGGGATGCTGCTTTGCAGGCTACTCGTGGGGTGGACGAAGTTTATGCGCTGGCTGCCGAAATGGGCGGCATGGGCTATATTTCCTCCCATCATGCCTATATCCTACATTCCAACCTGCTGATCAATCTGCACACGCTGGAAGCGGCGCGCATCAACGGCGCGCAGCGTTATTTTTACACCTCTTCAGCGTGTGTCTATCCCGAATATCTGCAAACTAGCGCGGACGTGACGCCGCTCAAGGAAGAAGACGTTTACCCCGCCCAGCCCCAGGACGCTTACGGCTGGGAAAAGCTGATCACCGAGCGGCTGAACATTCGCTACCGTGAAGAATACAGCATCGAAACGCGCATCGTGCGTTTCCACAACATCTTTGGGCCGCTGGGTACGTGGGAAGGCGGGCGCGAAAAAGCACCGGCAGCGCTCAGCCGTAAGATCGCCATCGCCAAACTGACGGGCAACCCGGAGGTGGAAATTTGGGGCGACGGAGAGCAAACCCGCTCGTTTTGCTACATTGACGATTGCACGACCGGCATCCACAAATTGATGCGCTCAGACTATCCGCACCCGCTCAACTTGGGCCAAGACCGCATGGTGACGATTAACGAGCTGGCGGACATCATCGCGGAAATCGCGGGCATCGAGATTGTCAAGAAGCACGTGGAAGGGCCGCAAGGTGTGCGCGGGCGCAATTCCGACAACACGCGCTTGCGCGAAGTGCTCGGCTGGGCGCCGGAAATCTCGTTGGAAGAAGGATTGGAGCGCACTTACGCATGGATTGAAGACCAGGTGCGGCAAAAGCTCGGCATGGGGTAATCCCGCTGACCCAATCTCCAGCACATGCAAGAGCCGGTCGTCGTTTGGAGGCCGGCTCATTCTTCGCCCGATGTCCTCCGCTCCCCACACCGCCGCACGCGCTAATTTTTGCGTGCGTTTCCCAAGCTGCTTATAATCCTACGCACTTAGAACGTGGCGAGCGATGGCCCACACCCCATGTCAGTTGTTGACGACATCAAATCCCGTTTGGACATTGTGGATATTGTTTCGGGGTACGTCAATTTGCAGAAGGCGGGGCGCAACTATAAGGCATTGTGTCCCTTCCATCAGGAAAAAACGCCTTCCTTTGTCGTCTTCCCCGAAACGCAAACGTGGCGTTGCTTCGGCGCGTGCAACGAGGGTGGCGATGTTTTCAGCTTCGTGATGAAAAGCGAAGGTTGGGACTTTGCCGAGGCGCTGCGCGAAATGGCTCAACGTGCCGGTGTGGAGCTGCGCCCACAATCCCCTCAGCAGTCCGCGCAACAAGCCCAATTGGAACGGCTACGCGGCCTGCTGGAAGAAACGGCGCGCTTTTTCCATCAGCAACTGCTCCAAGCGCCCGCCGCCGAAGTGGCCCGCGAATATGTGCTCAAACGCGGGCTGAACGAGGAAACGGTGCGCGCTTTTCTCTTGGGCTACGCGCCCGACGACTGGCGGCAGGCGTTGCACCATTTGCAGAAACTCGGCTACAGCGCCGACGAAATCGTCGAAGCAGGCGTTGCCACGCGCAAAGAAGAAGGGCAACGCCCCTACGATCGCTTCCGCCATCGCCTGGTGATCCCGATCCGTAACCGTCGCGGAGATACGGTGGGTTTTGGGGCGCGCGCGCTGGCGCCGGACGCTGTGCCCAAGTATTTGAATTCACCGCAAGGGCCGCTTTTCGACAAGAGTCATTTGCTCTTTGGGCTGGATATGGCCCGCCGTGCCATTCGTGAAAGCGAGGTCGCGGTCATCGTCGAAGGCTATATGGACGTGATGCAGGCGTACCAGGCCGGTTTTCACAACGTGGTGGCGCAAATGGGC
>CAZZNC010000205.1:0-5432 GCA_964655405.1 uncultured Anaerolineaceae bacterium
GCTACTCGTTCCCTGGCGCAACCGTCGGCGGGCGCATATGTGGTATGCGGACTGGGACCGGCACAGCACGCGCGCGGTGGAAGTGGCGCCCGGATCGTGCTTGATGGGGGCGACGGCGTTATTTCGCGCGTTTGGTGGTCTGGACGAAGCGGCCTTCAAACTCTACTTTGCCGAGGACGATCTTTGCCGGCGCATTGTAGCCGCCGGACGCGAAGTTCACTTCGTGGCCGACGCGGTCATTTGGCACGAAGAACACGCCAGCGTCAAGCAGGTGCAGCGGCTGGCTTCACAAATTTACTTTGACGACCTTGTCGCTTACGCGCACAAACACTCCGGCACTGTGGCTGCTGTGTTCTTGCGTTTGTTGATTGTGCCGACGCGCCGGACCATGGATTGGGTACAGTGGCTGCGCAAAGAGCGACGCACGCTGTGAAGTTCGGACAGATAGAAAGGTGATAAACGAAATCCCGATGCGCTGGGGTTGCTTTGAAAGCCGAATAGATTTTTTAGCGTTTTTGAGGATATGAGAAATGACCCAATCATTGGTCGAATGTATTCCAAATTTCAGCGAAGGACGGCGCGCGGACGTGATCGACGCGATTGTGCGCGCCATGAGGGAAGCCGACGCGATCCACGTGCTGGATATCAGCAGCGACGCTGACCATAACCGCACCGTGGTCACGTTCGTAGGGACGCCGCCCGCTGTGGAACGTGCCATGTTTGCAGGCATCCGCAAAGCCGCCGAGCTGATCGACATGACACGCCACGAAGGGGAGCATCCACGCTTGGGGGCAACGGACGTGGTGCCGTTTGTGCCGCTGCACGATGTGATGATGGACGATTGCGTGGCGATGGCGCACCGGCTGGGTCAGCGTGTGGGTGAAGAGCTGGGCATCCCCGTCTATCTGTATGAGGCTGCCGCCACCCGTCCTGAGCGCGAAAACCTGGCCTGGCTGCGCAGCCGCAAATTTCAGTACGAGCAACTGCGCGACGTGATCGCCACCGACCCGCAGCGGATGCCGGACTACGGCCCCGCCGAGCTGGGACGCGCGGGTGCCACTGTGATCGGGGCACGTCCGCCGCTGGTGGCCTTCAACGTCTATCTGACCACCGACGACGTGCAGATCGCCAAGCGCATCGCGCGGGCAGTGCGGCACTCTGGCGGAGGGCTGCGCTACGTGAAGGCGGCGGGCTTCCTGGTGGAAGGGCGTGCGCAAGTTTCGATGAACCTGACGCACTACGAAAAGACGCCCGTGCAGCGCGTGGTGGAAATGATCCGGCGAGAGGCGTTGCGTTACGGCGTTGGCGTGGCCTTCAGCGAGTTAATCGGGTTGGCGCCACAGACGTTTTTCGTGGAGGCGGCACGTTGGTATTTGCAACTGGACAAATTCGCACCCGACCAAATCCTAGAGTACCGCATCCAACAAGCAGAAGCCGAAAGCCGTGCTTTGCCAGAAGAAGAGCCACCCGTGCCAGAAGATGCTGCGCAGATCGTGACCGCCGTGCAGCCTCCGCCCCGCACGGCTGCGCCGTTTGTCCAAGCGGTCGCGGAAAGCTCGCCGACCCCGGGCGGTGGTGCGGTGGCAGCGTTGGCGGGCGCGCTGAGTGCGGCATTGGCGGAGATGGTGGCACGGCTGACGGTCGGCAAGAAGCGTTACGCCGAGGTGGAAGACACCATGCGCGCGGTGGTGGGCGCGGCTGCCGACTTGCGCAAACAGTTGGTGGCGGCCATTGACGAGGACGTGGCGGCCTTCGATGCGGTGATGGACGCTTACCGCTTGCCCAAGGACGACCCCAACCGCACGGACACGATCCAACTGGCGACGGCGCGGGCTGCCGGTGTGCCGCTGAAAGTGGCGCGCTTGGCTGTGGATACCATGCGCTTGGCGGAAAAAGTGGCGCAGCATGGCAACAAAAACGCTGCCACCGATGCTGCTACGTCTGCGCTGATGGGGCTGGCGGCGGTGGAAGCGGCGGCGCTCAATGTGCGGGTGAACGCGGAAGGCTTACGCGACGCCGAGCTTGCCGCGCACTACCGAGACGATGTGTCAGCGCTGGTGGCGCAAGCGCGCGAATTGCGCGACGTGGTTGTGCGCATAGCGGAAGAACGCGCAGGCATTGCATAAATAGGGGAAGGACGGGACACGGTGAAGCGTTGGGTTTGGGGACTTGTGGGAATCGTGGTGCTGGTAGGCGGGGGAGTGGTTGCGTGTCAGGGTGTCAGCCCGCAAAGGGTCGCGGCCTCGGCAGTTTCCAGCGCCACGCCCAATGCGCTCGGCACACTCATTGCGCAGCAAATCACCTCCACCCCCACACCGGTCACGCCGACTCGCATCCCGCCCACGCCCATCCCGACCAACACGCCGCGTTCAACGCAAGTGACGTTGCACCCCGTCACGCCGACGCCTTCTCAGGGGCAGCTTTTCGACCAAAGCGGCGAGATCCGCGACCATTATTGGTTTGCGCGCCCTTTCCCGCGTGACCCGTCCGGCGCGATCCGTGACTATGCTTCGCGCAGCTACCCCTTTGGCACGACAGGGGGAGACCAGTTTGCCACGCATCACGGGCTGGACTTCCAAAATCGTCTTGGAACGCGCGTCCTGGCTGTAGGGCGTGGGCGTGTCTTTTACGCAGGGCCGGACACTGAAGTCATCTTTGGGCCACAGCCGGACTTTTACGGCAATGTGGTCGTGATCGAGCATGAGATCCCCGCGCCCAACGGCGAGCCACTTTACACGCTTTACGGGCACCTTTCGCGCGTTAGTGTGGCAACGGGCCAATATGTGGAGCTGCAAGAACAAATCGGCCAGGTCGGTTCGGAGGGCGTGGCGTTGGGCGCCCATTTGCATCTGGAAGTGCGCATCGGCGATCCTTACGATTACAATAGCGTCTACAATCCCGATCTGTGGATACGCCCCTGGCCCGGTTATGGGACGTTGGCGGGGCGCATCTATGATCGCTACGGTCAGCGCGCCTACAATATGCGTATCATCCTGCACCCCACCGAAGGGCCGGACCGTTACACGTATTCTTACGCCGACGACACGATCAAACCCGACCCGTACTACGGGGAACATTTCACCTATGGAGATTTGCCTGCCGGTGAATATCAGGTGATTGTGCGCATCAAGGGGGTGTTGCGCTTCAAGGGACAGATCATCGTCAAGGATGGGCGCACAAGCTGGCTGGAAATTCGCATGAATTGAGCGTCGGCGAGGCTGCTCAAATCAAAGCCACCTCGCCGCGCTTCTCATTGCTGCACAAAAACGGTCACGCGCGCTGGCTCTCCGGCGATCTCGCCGTTCCAGGCGATCACTTCGAGTTCGAGCGTGCCGACGGTTTGCGGTTGGTATACGAAAAGCCCCTGATAGGCTGGCACGCCGCCTGTCTCAATGGTGTTGACAACCTGACCGGCTTGGCGCAACTCAACGCGGGTCACTCGCCCCGCTGTGCAAATGGCGGAAAACTGGATCGTCACCGGTGGTCCCAGCGTGACGGTGCTCCCATCCGCCGGAGCAAAGAGCGTCACTTGCGGACGCAAATAGGCCGGCACAGCCGTTGATAGCGGTGTCGCATCAGGTACGCGGGTGCTGCTGGACGAGGTACTGTAGCCGGACAGCAACAGTCCCACGCCCACGATGGCGCCCAACAGCAACAACACGCCCAACGTCACCACCATAAATATCTTGATCAGCCGCAACCCGTTCCACCCGCTGCGGCTTTCCGGCAACTGTGTGCCAAGCGTCAGATCGTTCCGGATGGGCGCGGTCTTGCCCCAACTGGTGAATGGGGTGGTGCGGGCGACCGTTTCGCCTTGTGTTGGCAACTTACGTGTGCTTCCCAAGCGCGTTACGCGGCTGGGGGCAGGTGCGGGGGGGGGAGTAGCGGAATAGTTCCGCGTGACCGATTCGGCGGTCCGTGTTGTGGGCGGAGGCGCAACCGGTGCCACTGTCGTTGGGGCGGGGCGCGGCACAGCGCGGGGCTGAGCGGCAACCGACGCACCTTGTAAGGCGCCTTTGATCGCCTGCACGAATGCCTGTGCGCGCTCGTAACGGCGGCGCGGGTCTTTGGCTAACGCCTTGCCCAACACATTGGTAACCGCGTGGGGCAAATGCGCGTTGAGCCGGTCAGGGGGCGGCGGCGGATCGTGCAAATGTTTGTACATCAAACCTTGTGGCGTTTCGCTGGTGAAGGGCGCTTGCCCCACCAGCATCCAATAGGCCATGATGCCCAGCGCATAAATATCTGTGCGGGCGTCTGCCTGTTCGCCGCGCCATTGTTCCGGCGCCATATAAAGCGGCGTGCCCATCACGGCTTGGGGTGCGGTTAATCCGGAAGCGGTGCTTTCTCCCGCGATCTTGGCAATGCCGAAGTCGGTCAAATAGGCGTTGTCGTGGATGTCCAAAAGGACATTGGAGGGCTTCAGATCGCGGTGAATGACCCCTTGTTCATGGGCATAATCCAACGCTGAGGCAATTTGTTCGAGCAACGTGATTGCGCGCTCGATACGCATTTTCCCGTGGTGGAGTTCCTCTAACAAGTTCTTGCCTTCGACCCACTGCATGACGATATAAAGCAGATCGTTTTCGTGGCCGAAGTCGTACACGGCGCGGATATGGGGATGTTCCAACCGCGCGATGATGCGAGCTTCGCGCTTGAAGCGCTGCACGACGCGCGGGTCGCGTGCGAGCGCGGGCGCCAGCACTTTGACCGCTACCGGACGCTCGACGCTAAGCTGCACGCCCTGATAGACTGTTGCCATGCCGCCCTTGCCGACGACGTGGAGCAGCTTGCAGCCCCCAAGTATTTTTCCAGAAAGATCATCGCTCATAATTCTGCCGCCGTTTTTGGTGTGTTGGGTATGCAGTGCCTCTATTGTACTGCAATCTGGGTGCCGATGACGAGCACGCCGAAAACCGCCATTACGACCGCTTGATGTTCCCTTCGTAGTCATGCCATCATACAAGGTTACGTCAGGTGCCGCCGCCCGCCATTTGACGCCCTTCACGCCCCCCTGTACACTTGCGGGCAACGAGCATGAGGGAAAGCAGGGGGTACTTGACTCATGACCCAACCACACGTTTTGACCATCACGCCATATCTGCCCTATCCGCCTAACAGCGGTGGACGCAGCCGCACGTACAATTTGATCAAGCATCTACAGCGCGATTTCCACGTCACGCTGATTTGCTATGCCAGGCCGGAGGAACGCCAATTTGATATTGCTCCCCTGCAAGCGCTGTGCGATGTGCATGTTGTTGAACGCGCGCCCAGCCCCGGGACGTTCAAAGCGGCATGGCTGAGCCTCACGGCTTCCAAGCCAATTACCATGCGGCTCTATCACACCCCGCAAATGCAGCGCACCATCGCTGAGTTTTTGGCTCAGCGCACCGTAGATCTGATCCACGTCGAATCGTTTTACATGATGCCGA
>CAZZNC010000206.1:0-5425 GCA_964655405.1 uncultured Anaerolineaceae bacterium
CTCCATCACCTCATAGGCGCGCAAATTGCCCAGCCCGTGCTGCAAAGCGCGGTCAACGGCGCGACGGGTTAGCAACCCGATCACGCGATCATGTTCCACGACGGGGAAGCCTTCGTGCCCGCTGCGCGTCATGCGTTGGGATACCAACTTGATATGCTCGGTGGGCTGCACGGTTTGCCCCCCCCAAGACATCAAGTCCGCCACGCGCACGGATGCTTCGACAACTTGCGGCAGCATTGCCAGAATGTGGCGGCGCACGTCTTTTAGTTTGGCGCTGCGGATCAAAGCTGCGGCGGCACGGGTATGCCCGCCACCGCCAAAGCGCCGCGCGACCTCCGAAACGTCTACCGCGTCGGTTGTGCCGCGCGCCACCAGTTGCAGATCGCCGTTGAGCTGCACCAACACAAAAATCGCGCTGGGGTCATAAAGTTCGCGCAGCTTGTGGGCGAGTGTGGCAATCTCTTCCACCGGATGCCCTGCGCGGGCTGTGGCGAGCACGATCACATGTCCATTGACGGTATGGGTCTCGGCTTGGGCGAGCAATTGTTTGTACAGGTGCGTTTGTTTTGGCGTGAGCCGATGTTGCAGGAACTCACGCACGGTGTCCAGGTCCGCGCCTTGTTCCAAAAGCCAAGCCGCGCAGTGTGCATCGCGTGGGGTTGTCGTGCCGTAAAGCAGCGTGCCGGTGTCCTCATAGATGCCCAGCAGCAGCAAGGTGGCTTCCAATGGCTCGACGTGCCCGCCCGCTTTGATGATCTGCTCGACAAGCAACGTAGCACAAGCCCCGACCGTCTCGCCCGTATAGCGTTGATGGTCGGCCAGCTCGCGGGTCAGCGGGTGATGATCGATGAAATGCACGGGGGTTTCGGGCTGCATCCCGCGCGCGGTGGAAAAACTTTGCGTGTCCACGACGGTCACGTGCTCCACGTTGCCCCCGCGTCGCAACTCGTCGCGCTGCACAAATGAGAACGCGCCTGCGTAAAGCGTTAGGAAGCGCTCTACGTTGCGGTTGGCGCGCTGCGGCAACACCGGCAAGGCGTTCGGATCGAGCTTGTGCGCGGCCAACAGCGAGGCGACCGCGTCGAAGTCGGCGTTCTCATGCGTGAGGATCAAGCGAAGCGATGGACGGTTCACGGGCCAACTCGGTTTCGGTGCAGCGGACGGATTGCGTCCCCATTATAGCGAAATCCGTGCGGGGAAGGGCGCGCCTTGCTTTACCAGCCCAGCGCGTAGCCCGCTGCTGTGAAAGCTACCGTCAGCAGCCCGTAGAACACTTCCAAAAAGCCGAGGGTCTGCACACGTACCCGCTGGCGATGGCCCGAAAGGCCGTGCACCGCGCGCACAAGCAAGATGCTCATCGCTACCATTGCAAGCACCGGCGCGTAACCCAGCGCTGCCAATGTGCCTACGGCCCCGATACCGGCGATGTGTGCAAGCACGGCGGGCGTGCGTGAGAAAGGTTGCCCTTTGTCCAGGCGAATGCGCGCGCGGATGTAGAGAATCGAAGCGATGTTGCGTGCCAGCGGAATGAGCCACAGCGTCGCGGCCATCCCCAGGGACTTTTGGTCTGCCAGGCCTATGCCGAAAGCAGACAGCGCCAGCACACCAGCACCGGCCATTTCCGGCCACAGATCACGCCCGTGATTTTGCGCGTAGCTGAAGAGCGCCAGCCCCGCCAGCGGCACGGCGAATAGGAACGGCAAGACCACCACCACGCCACCCAGCGCCACCGCGCCCGCGAAGCCCAACGCCATCACCGCGCCGTAGAGCGCCGCGAAACGCTCGGCGAGGACGGTGCGCGCGTAACGGTGGCGGCGTTGCCGGTCTTGCCAAACGATCTTCAGCGGTTGGCGCAACAAAGATGCGCTGACCACGCCCAGCCCCAGGCTGGCGCCTGCCCAAGACGGCGCGACGAGCAGCCCCAACAGCAGCGGCTCGATGAGAAAGCCCCACCCGCCATGTTCGGGGGGCAGGGCCACAGCTTTCCAGCGTAATGTTGTCGGTCGAGGTGCGGCGGTTGCGCCCATAGGCGATTTTGTGCTCCGGTGTCTGCCGTTATTTGCGATACGTGCCCATCAGCTGCGTTTCGGCCAAAATATGCCCTTCCATCGCGTGCAACACGTCGTCTTTGCTCGCGCCTGTGGGCAGTTCCAACACGCTATCTAGCGCGTAGAGCTTGAAGAAGTAGCGATGTGTGCCGCTGGGTGGGCAAGGGCCGCCGTAATCGTTCCGGCCCCAACTGTTGCGCCCCTGGGCTGCGTTGCCGGAAAGTGCCGTGCCTGCGGTGACGCCTTCTGGCAGCGCGTGAGTGGTTGCGGGCAAGTTGTACACGATCCAATGTACCCATGTTTGGCCCGGTGCGTCGGGGTCGTCCATGATCAGTGCGAAACTTTGTGTGGCAGCGGGTGCGCCTTGCCATGCCAGCGGTGGGGACATATCCTCACCCTGGCAACTGTAGCGTGTAGGGATCGCGTTTCCTTCGGCAAATGCGCCGCTGGTGAGTTCCAATGTCATTTCTGCAACCTCCTCGTGCACCGGTTCGGAGGGAGCGTGCTGCGCACGCAGCTCAAAGCCTGTGCACCCGGCCAACCCTGCGATCAATAGTGCCAAGAGCACGCGGATCATTTTTCCCGTTCCTTTACCTAAACCGAATCTGTCCGGCCTGGGGACGAGCAACATGCAGCCATGAGCAAAGAAGCGTGCCTTAGGCGGCCAGCAAGGGCAACGAAATCACCGCTAGGGCTGTTTCCCAGGCTTCGCGCCCTTCAGAAAGAGCGTCCAAGAGTGTGAACAAGTCCGGCAACATCGCCGCGACCTGTTCCGAAGTAAGTCGCTGATGGTATTGGAGCATATCGGGCAGCCGTTCAGGGTACATCAGGAAGCCCAATACCCAGTTGACCAGCGTGTAACTGCTCATAATGCTGCCGCTCAGTTGGTGTTTGTCTTTCAGCGCAGGCAAGTGATCTGCGTAGATTTGCTGAACTTGGGCAGCCGTTGCTTTGAGCGCTTCTTCGTCGAGCTGCGGAATCAGGGCCGAGTATGCGGGATCGTCGTAAATTTCCGAAGGGGAAAGCGCCAACAAGCGTTCGATTTCTGCGTCTGACAGGCCCGTATAAGTGGCAAGTTGTTGTACGAGCATGGTGGAGAGCCTCCTACCTTTTCAATGTTGTGTGGAACGCCAAACCCGACATGCCTCGTGCCCAAGCCCCGTGCAATTTTAGATTATATACAGAAAGATTCCGTGCCGTATGAGAAAGTTATGAATTTGTTCACCGCCCAATTATTCACCTTGTGTCATGCAGCCTGTTTGCCACAGTGGGGGCCATTCGGAATGTGGCATCCCGTAGTAGTCTTCCACGATGCGGCGCACAATCGGCGCGGCAACTTCTGAACCCTCACACGAGTTTTCGACCACAACCGCTATGGCAATTTCCGGATCGTTTTGGGGGACGAACGCCACGAACCAGGCTTGCGGGCGGGTGGACTCGCCACCGGTTTGCGCGGTGCCGGTTTTGCCGCACACCACCACGCCGAAACGCCGTTGGAACTGATACCATGAGTCGTAGATGTAGCGTGCCGTGCCGTTTGGGTCGAGCGTGACATTGCACATCGCGTTTTGAATCAGCGAAAAGACACTTGGGTCGAAGTCCAACGTCTCTGTGACTTCGGGCTGTGCCTCGTAGGCCGGCGCCTCTCCGATAATCTGCACTTTTTTGACAAACACCGGCTTGAGCAGTTTTCCCCCGTTGGCGATGGCTGCGACCATGCGCGTAATTTGGAGCGGCGTCACCTGCATTTGCCCCTGACCGATCACCATGTTGAGCGTGTCGGAGATGTTCCACTCGCGCGCGTCGGTGCGGTAAACGAGATCCGCGTTGGGTATTTGTCCCACGGCTTCCGGCAAATCGGCTTGGCCGGTGGACACGCCCAACCCCATCATGTTGGCGTATTGGGGGAGCAACGACGGGTCGGCTTGGTGCAGCGCCACGCCGAGCTGCCAGAAATACGGGTCGCAAGAGTAGGTCAGCGCGTGGGAAAAGTCCAATGTGCCGTGTCCGGTTTCCAGCCAGTCGGTGCGGTAAGTGCGTGAATCGCCGTATTGTTCTCCGTACCATTTGCCGGTGCACGTATAACGGGTGTTTGGATCGTAAACCCCGCTATCCAGCCCCGCCGCCGTCGAAACGATTTTGAACACCGAGCCGGGAGGCAACTTTGCCATCGTAACGCGGTTCAAAAGCGGCGTGCGGAAGTCGCTGTTGAGTTCCGTGATCTTCTGGACACGGTTTTCAATGGGCGAATCGGGGTTGAAAAGACCCGGGTTGAACCAAGGATAGCTTACTGCCGCCAGAACTTCGCCGGTGTGTACATCCATCACCACCGCCGCCGCGCCGCGTGAATAGGGACCCCAGCTCGGGGCTGCATAGTTGTAAGCCTCGATGAAGGCATTTTGCACAGCTTCTTGCAGATTGCGGTCAATGCTCAAATACACACTTTGCCCGGGTTCAGGGTCGGACGTGGCAATGACGCGGATTGTCTCTCCGGTTGGTGCAATGATCACCAGGCGTCCCCCGGGTTTGCCCGCCAAGTATTTCTCGTAAGAACGCTCGATACCGGTTTGGCCGATCAAAGCATCGCGGGGGTAGCCGAGCCGTTCGTACTCGGAAAGCTGCTCGGGTTGGATGGGGCCGATATAGCCGATGATATGCGGCGCCAGGTCGCCGAAATAGCGGCGTGTGTTGCGCACGTAAGTATCCAAGTCGTCGTTTCCCACCGAGCAATATTGCCGCAGATTGTTTTCTTCTGCTTGGTACGTTTCGGGGTCTATTTCGCCGACGAGAAAGCGCGTTTCGTAAAGGTATTGGTTGAATTGAGCGGCCAGGTCGGCGCGTTCCCTTTTGAGCAGGCGCGAAAGCAACGCGATGCAATCGTCCACGTTTGCCATATCCTGCTGCACCAAATAGATGCCCACCGAGCGCCCGTTCTGGTCTACTAACACCTTCCCGTTGCGGTCGTAGATGTTGCCGCGCCCGGGCATGGTTTGCAGCCGTTCCAAACGCGCACCTTCGGACAGCTCCGGAAAAATATCCATGCGTGACCAAGCAACTCGCCAGCCGTCCGGCGTTTCGATCAAACGTAACGTGCGATCGTTTTCCACGATGTTCCCGAACATTTGCGCATGGAAGATCACGTTGTACATTACGGCGGCGGTTGTGCCTTGTCGCAAAGACGAGGTGATTTGTGTTTCTAGCGCGTTGAGGGTGATTTGGGTGGCGGCGTTGTCGTACTCTTGGCTGAAATCGGCCTCAGAGTACGCTGCTTGGCTGTTGGGGCTGAGCAGGCTGTACATGGTCGCGTAATCGTTCGTTTCCCATGCTTGCAAGAAGGCTGTGGCGACCTTGTCGGCTTGCTCCAATGTCAGAGGCGG
>CAZZNC010000207.1:0-5409 GCA_964655405.1 uncultured Anaerolineaceae bacterium
TATACCGCCGAGCCTATTCTCTCCCCACCTTTGCCACGCACGCTACCCCCACGCTATAATCCCCAGCGGAACACAACACATCCGAAACACACGAGGCAACATGACCAACAAGTGGAGCATCTGGCGGGATTTTGACTACGTGCTGCTGCTGGTGACGCTGCTGCTGATCATCGTCGGCATTCTGTTCATTCGCAGCGCCACGCTGGACGCGGTGGACACCGACCTGATCAACCGCGTGCCGAGCCAAATCCGCTTTACCTTCATCGGGCTGGCGGTGGTCTTCATCATGTCCGCGCTGGACTATCGGCTGCTGGGCAGCATCCACGCCTTTCTCTACGGCTTCATCCTCTTCATTCTGGGGCTGGTGGCGGGCCTGGGCGCGGTCGGCGCGGCGGGCGCGCAAAGCTGGCTCAACGTGGGGCTGCAAGTGCAACCCTCCGAGCTGGGCAAAATTCTGCTCGTGATCACGCTGGGGCAACACCTCGCCACGCGCTACGAGGGCATGGGCGAGTTGCGCACCGTGCTCGTGTCGTTGATGCACGTTTCGGTGCCCGCCTTCATGATCTTTGTGCAGCCAGACCTGGGCACAACTACTGTCGTCATGTTCGTGTGGTTCGTGATGGCCTGGGCAGCAGGTTTGCGGCTCAAGCATCTGGCGCTTTTCGTGGTGGTGGGCGTGCTGATGATGCCCGTGTTGTGGACACAAAGGGAAGACTATCAGCGCGAGCGCATTATCACGTTCATTGACACGGGCGAAAGTTGCGCCGACGATCCCGAACTCGTGCGCAGCGGCGAGTGCACCTTCGTGGATGAGGACGGCAACGGCATCCCGGACAACAAAGACCGCCGCTATAACATTGACCAAGCCCTGATCAGCATCGGGTCGGGCGGCTTGCTGGGCAAAGGCTACGCCAACGGCTCACAGACGCAGGGGCGCTTTTTGCGCGTGCGCCACACGGACTTCATCTACAGCGTCATTGCAGAGGAAGCAGGTTTTTTGGGCGCGCTGGTGGTGATCACGCTGATGGGCATGGTGATCTGGCGCTGTTTGCGCGCCGCCGCTCTGGCCGCCGACCCGCTCGGCAGCTTGATCGCTTACGGCGTGGCGGGTATGGTCTTCTTCCAAACGATGGTCTCTATCGGCATGAATTTAAGCATTTTGCCCGTGACCGGCCTCACGCTGCCGTTTGTGAGTTCCGGCGGCTCGTCGCTGGTCACGATGATGATGGGCATTGGATTGGTAGAAAGCGTGGTCATGCGCCACCGCACACGCGAATTCGTCAGCGCCTCGCGGGTAATGGAGCATCCCGGGGCGGTGTGGCTGGGGGGCTGAGCACCAACACTTCCTCGACCATACCGCGCTTGTGCACTGCCGCGTTAATCGCGCGGTGTACGCGCACCGGTTGGATGCGAAAAGCGCCGTAAAGCGCACGCACAAAGGGCGTGTCGGAGTTGCTGAGCAGCACCCAGACGCCTTTTTCCGCCAACGCCGCAAAGACGCGCGCCAGCCGCTTTTGCGCCTGTTCGCCGAAGCTATCGCGGCTGTATGCGGTGAAGTTGGCGGTGGCGCTCAAGGGATGGTAGGGGGGATCGAAGTAGACGAAATCCCCTGCGCCTGCCCGCCCCAACACGTCTTCGAAGTCCGCAACCGCCAGCTCCACGCCTTGCAGCGCCGCCGAAGCCGCTCGCAAACGCGGCTCGTCCAAGATGCGCGGATTGTGATAGCGGCCCATCGGCACGTTGAATTGCCCGCGACTGTTGACACGCCACAGCCCGTTGTAGCAGGTCTTGTTCAAATAGATCAGGCGGGCGGCGCGCTCCACGTCCGAAGTCTCCACCCAAGCCGGATCGCGATCCCAGGCGCGCACGGCGTAGTAATGCGCCTTGCAGTGGCGCGCCTGGTGTTCGGCCAAACGCGCGATCAGTGCATCCGGCGCATCCCGCACCATGCGGTAACACGTGATCAGCTCGGCGTTGCTGTCCGTCAGGCGATAGTGCGCAAAAAGCTCGCGCGGGCACAAATGAAAAAAAACCGCCCCGCTCCCTACGAAAGGCTTGTAGTAGTTGCGCATCGGCTCGTGCGGGAAAAAACGCTCGTATTGCGCCAGCACGCGCCCCTTGCCCCCCGCCCACTTGAGGAACGGTTTAGGCCGTGTGGGTCGTTGACTTAGCATACAGTCCTTATAGCGTGCATCGTATCTGCACCGGATTGACCTTTCCAAACAAACAAGTGTTTGCAGCGTCTCCAAATTCAAGTACCATAAAAATACGATCAGGTTAACAAGCGTCAGTCCATGCCAAAACACGACCACACCACTATCGAAATTCGGTTGGTGGGAAAAGACC
The DNA here is from genome assembly GCA_964655405.1 of uncultured Anaerolineaceae bacterium. Lineage (GTDB taxonomy): Bacteria > Chloroflexota > Anaerolineae > Aggregatilineales > Aggregatilineaceae > JALSSH01. The sequence goes on from CAZZNC010000207.1 coordinate 2,347, forward strand.
TCAGCCCCCACACCGTCAACGCCCGCGACGCGGGCCGCGTCATCGCCGCTGTGGAACAAATGCTAGCGGCGCTCGTTTCGCGTGACCAGGCCGCCCGTCCGTTGCCGGAAGGCGGAATTGTGGTCGGATTGGCCGCCATCGAGCAAGGCAGCTACATTCTGCGCTTCACAACACCTTACCCCGACGTGGTCATGCCCGCGTACCAACTGCTAGGAGAAGCACTCCAAGACACGAACTTCGCCAGCTTGCCCGCCAAGAGCGTCGAAGGATTGCGCGAAGTGCGCGTTGTCGCCCGTAAATACCACGCACAAGCCGAATTCTGGCAAAGCGACGGACACCGCACCCATTTGGGCACGGTGACACCCCATACCCTTTTCTGTCCGCACCAACCGCTGCACGTCGAGGAGTATACAACGCTCTATGGAACGGTGTTGCGTGTAGGAGGCAACCGCCCGCCACGTGCGCGCATACGCTTCCTTTCGGGCCAAGAACTCCAATGCCGCATCACGCAGCGCGACGACCTGAGCGTTGCGCGTGCGCTGGGACAACGCTTGTATGAAACGGTGGGGGTTTCCGGCCAGGCGCGCTGGGACGCCCAAAGCGGGGAAATGACGGACTTCCGCATTGACGCGGTCACCGACTACCGCGCCGGCCAATCCGAAGACGCTTTGGCCGCGCTGCGCCAACGCCTCGGGACGCACTATCAAACGCTGGGTGACATTGACCGTTTCATCGCCGATGTGCGAGGTCGCACGGAAACCATCGAATGAGCACCATTTGCCTAGACACCCAAATTATCTACTGGGGGCTGGTCGGACGTGCACCTTCTGCACAACAACAACACCTCATAGAACACGCCTTCTTTCTGGAACAAATCAGCCAAGCATGGATGCTCGCGGACTACAACGCACAGGCCGCCCGCTGGTTTGCCCGCATCCGGCGCGCCACACAGACCCAAAAACACATCCGCGCTTTGCAACAACAAGGCGCTTCTCGCAAAGAACTGGTGGCCGATGTCATGATCATCGCCACCGCGCTCGCTCATCATGCCGACGTGCTCTATAGCCACGACAACCGGTTGCGTCACTTGGCGGCCAAGTGGCTCGAAACGCAAAGTTTGACACCGCCACCGACAAACGGGTGAAGCCGTTTCACTCTTCGTCTTTCAGCGGCGGCACGAGCGGCGGCTGATGCGGTTGGGTGACGTCCAAATATTCCGGCGCCACGCTGCCCTGCTCCAGCGGGATATTGGCAACCAAATAGTGCTTGCGTTCGCGCTGCTCAATGCTGATCTGCACATCCAGCTCCGCCCCCGGAATGTAACGCCGGATCACCTGCAAGATTTCCGCTTGCATGGTGCGCAGCTTTTCGGGCGACAAACTGCTCCGGTCGGCCACCAAAAGCAGCTTCAGCCGCTCTTTAGCCACCTGTGCGCTATGCGACGCACGGCGTCCGCGAAAACGATCAAAGAAACTCATGGGCCGCCCTCACTCCCACTCTTCTTTCGGGCAACGCGCGGCACAAACCAGCCGCCTTTCAGCGTCCAAACCTCAAGCGCCGCGCCATACGAAGCAACATGCCTTCTCCCGCCGGATCGCGGATCGGGATGTCTTCACCCAGCAAACGCCGCGCAATCGCCATGAACGCCCGTGAAACCGGCGCGTTGTGGTTCTCCAACGTCAGGGGCGCGCCGTTGTTGGACGCGCTGGTGACGCGACTGTCTTCCGGCACGATGCCCAACAGTTTGACCGCCAACACTTCAAGCACATCGGCCACCGACATCATTTCGCCACGCCGGATCATCTCCGGCTTGGCTCGATTGATCACCACGCTGACCGCAATCGGGCGCTCTTCGGCCTCGATCACGCCGATGATGCGGTCGGCGTCGCGGACTGCGGGGATTTCCGGATTGGTTATCACGACGACTTCGTCGGCAGGGGCCAACGCATTGCGGAACCCCCATTCGATGCCCGCCGGACTGTCCACCAGCACGAAATCATAGTCCGCGCGCAATTGATGGGTCAGCGCCGCCATGTCTTGCGGACTGACGGCAGTTTTGTCGTGTGTCTGAGAAGCCGGCAAAAGGTAAAGATGCGGCAAACGTTTGTCACGGACCAACGCCTGACGCAGCCCGCAGCGTCCTTCTACCACGTCGACCAAATCGAAGACGATGCGGTTTTCTAGCCCCATCACCACATCCAAATTGCGCAACCCAATATCCGCGTCCACACACACAACACGCTTGCCCAGTTGCGCCAACGCCACCGCAAGATTAGCGGTGGACGTGGTCTTGCCCACGCCCCCCTTGCCGGACGTAATCGTGATAACTCGCGCCCCCATGTGCTCCCTTTCCCCTGTGCCACAAGAAAAACGCCGACGCCTCGCGCTCAGCCCATGTTGCGATAGTCCCAAGCTACCGCCTCAATACGTCCATTGTGCACCATCGCTTTTTCGGGTTGCGGTTTGCTCTGACGGACTTCCGGTGAAATGGAAATATAGCCCGCGATGCGCAGTTGCGTCGGGGCCAGATGCAAAGCACACACCACCGCCGTTTCGTCCCCGCTCGCGCCGGCATGAACCACACCGCGCAAACGCCCCCAGACGATCACGTCCCCTTCGGCCACGATCACAGCACCCGCGTTCACATCCCCCAGCACCACGACATGCCCGTCGCTGTGCACCATGCGCCCGTTGCGCAACGTGCGCTTGAGCAACACCCCGGGCGTGCCACGCTCTTCGGGATCGATGCGCGGCGGTTTGCGCGGCAAAGGGGCCACCTGGTGCGAAACCATGTCCGCCACGCCCAAGTCTACACGCAAACCCATTTTGAGCGCGGCGCCGGTCGTTTCCATGCTCTCGCTGAGCACACCAATCAGCGTGACGTCCCGTTTGGCGAGCATTTTTTGCGCGTCGTGCAAAGCCTGGCGCCGCAAGCTGCGCGGGCCGACCGAAAGCATCACCTGCGCGCCACGAAAAAAGTTGCCTTGTCCATCAATCAGCGTCGCCAAACGCTTCATGCGCTCCGACCATTTGCCCCCGGGCTTGATCGTCACCAGCAAACCA
>CAZZNC010000208.1:0-5400 GCA_964655405.1 uncultured Anaerolineaceae bacterium
AAAGGTAAGGAAATGGCCCTGGCAATGTACGAGCAGGGCGCGGATGTGATCTTCCAGGTGGCCGGTGGCACGGGCGCGGGCGTGATCGAGGCGGCGAAGGAAAAGAACTTCTTCGCAGTTGGCGTGGACAGCGACCAAGACTACATGGCCCCGGGCAACGTGCTCACCTCCATGCTCAAGCGCGTGGACGTGGCCGTTTACAACACCATCGAGAAGGGCGTCAACGGCGAGTTGGAAGGTGGCACGGTCTTGCATTACGGTCTGGCCGAAGGTGGCGTAGACCTCAGCGAGATGAAATACACTCGTCACCTCATCCCGCGCGACTATCTCGACCAGGTCAAGGCGTTCAAGCAGCAAATCTTGGACGGCGAACTGCAAGTTGTGGACGTTCGCACGCTGGACGAAGATACCTTCGCCATCATTGACGAAAACCCGACTTGCGAAGGTGTGGAGCAACTGAAGGCTGCTTTGGCAGAGTAACGCATGTGCGCTCCCGCGCACCAAGACGCGGTAGGGGCGTGCACAGCGCCCCTACCGTCTGTGTGCCGCATTCACCGATAGGATGAGCGATGCCCTATTTGCGCATGGTTGGCATCACCAAATATTTTCCCGGGGTGGTTGCCAACGACAACATCACCTTCGAGGTGGAAGAGGGCGAAATCCACGCCCTGGTCGGCGAAAACGGCGCGGGCAAGTCCACGTTGATGAAAATCCTTTACGGCATGGAAAAGCCCGACGCCGGTCAAATCTTCCTCAACGACCAGCCGGTGACTGTCCCCAACCCACAAGCCGCGATCCTATTGGGGATTGATATGGTGCACCAGCATTTCCAGCTTGTGCCCTCCCAAACCGTCGCCGAAAACGTTACGCTCGGCCACGAGCCGCATCACGGCCCGTTCATTGACCGCCAGACGACCAACCGGCGTGTGCGCGAGCTTTCCAAGCGTTTCGGCTTGCGCGTAGAGCCGGACGCCGCCGTCTCCGATCTTTCCGTTGGGGAACAGCAGCGCGTGGAAATCCTCAAATTGCTCTATCGGGATGCGCGCTTGTTGATCCTGGACGAGCCTTCCGCCGTGCTGACGCCCCAAGAAGTCGAAGACCTCTTCGACGTGTTGCGCCGTCTGGTGGACGACGGACGCACGGCTATTTTCATTACGCACAAGCTGCGCGAAGTCATGGCGATCTGTGACCGCGCCACCGTGCTCCGACGCGGGCACGTGGTCGGCACGGTGCGCGTAGACCAGACCGAACCGGAAGCCATCGCGCGCATGATGGTTGGGCGTGACCTGGCGCCCATCCGGCGCGGCTCATCGTTGCCAAGCGCGCCCGAGCCGCGTTTGATCGTGCATGATTTGCAGGTGAGCGACGACCGGGGTTTGCCTGCCGTGCGTGGGATCAGCCTCCGCGTGGGCGCGGGCGAGATCGTGGGTTTGGCGGGCGTGGAAGGCAACGGGCAGCGTGAGCTGATCGAAGCGTTGGTGGGCTTGCGCAAGCCGGAAGGTGGCGACGTGGTGATCGGTGACCACGTGGTTACCGACGCGCCCAACCGCGCGCGGCGCGATGTGGGCATGGCGATCATTCCCGAAGACCGCAACTTGCAAGGGTTGAGCGTGGAATCCACCTTGACCGAAAATCTGGTCTCCACGCGCTATCATCGCCCGTCGTTTTCGCGTTGGGGCATGTTGCGAGTGGGGGAAATGCGCGCCTTTGCGCTGCGTGCCATTCGCCAATTCGATATTCGCGTGCGTGGCCCCAACGTGCGCGTGCGCACGCTTTCCGGCGGCAATGCGCAAAAGGTCGTGGTGGCGCGTGAACTGGCCGAAACCCCGCAAATGCTGATCGCGGCGCAGCCTACGCGCGGGCTAGACGTGGGCGCCACGCAATTCGTGCACAGCGAGCTTTTGCGCTTGCGCGAGGCGGGCACGGCCATTTTGCTCATTTCGGCGGACTTGGACGAATTGCTGGCGTTGGCGGATCGCTTCTTGGTGATCTTCGAGGGGCGTTTGGTGGGCGATCTGACGCCTGCGGAAGCCACGCGCGAGCGTTTGGGTATCCTGATGACGGGTCGTAGCGAGCAGGGGCGATAGATGGGCGGACAACGCACCCCCCTTCCGTATTGGTATGTAGCGCCGTTTTTGGGCGGCGCGGGCAATGTGTGGTGGGGCGTGCTGCTCTGGGCGTTGGTGGGTGCGTTGGTCACCGCCGCGCTGGTGCGCACGCGCAACCGCAATGTGGCATGGGGCGCGCTGGCCGGTGCGCTGGCCGGTGGCGTGGGCGGCATCTTGTTGCTGGCGCCGCTGTGGTTCGCGCTCATTCCGCTCTTGGAGCGGCGCTGTGAGGCGTGCGGCGCGCTGGCTTCGCCAACGGCGGCGGTGTGTCCGCGTTGCGGCCACGACTTCACCGACGCGGCTTGGGCCGATTGGCTGTTGAACGCGCTCAACCACACCGCCCGCGTGATCATCACGTTGGAAATGGCGCTGATTGCCGGCGGGCTGGTCTTGGAGCTTTCCGGCAAGGACGCGCTGGATACGTACCGCGTGCTTTTCGAGTGGGGTTTGGGCACGCAACGCGCGCAAGCCAACTCGCTTTTGGCGGCCACTCCGCTCATCTTCACCGGTCTGGGCACGGCCATTGCCTTCCGCGCGGGCATCTTCAACGTGGGTGTGGAAGGCTCGCTGTATATGGGCGCGTTGGCGGCGGCTTGGGTCGGCTTTACGTTTACGGCGCTGCCCGCTGTGCCGCTGATTGCGCTGGCGTTTGTGGCGGCGGGCATTGCCGGTGGGCTTTGGGGACTGATCCCGGGCTATCTCAAGGCGCGTTTGCGCGTGGACGAGGTGGTCACGACCATCATGCTGAACTACGTCGCCATCGAGTTCACGAGCTATATGGTGCAAAGCGGCCCCTTTTTCGTGCCCGGGCGGGCTAACGCTATGTCCCCTTCCATCGCCGAACAAGCGCGTTTGCCGCGTTTGGTGGCGCGTTCGCAATTCAACAGCAGCTTTTTTGTGGCGCTGGTGTGCGTGGTGTTCATGATCTGGCTGATGCAACGCACCAATTTGGGCTACGAGCTGCGCTTGACCGGCGACAATTCGCTTTTTGCACGTTGGTCGGGCGTGTTGGTCGGCGCGACGATCCTCAAAGTGATGTTCTTCAGCGGACTGCTGGGCGGGTTGGCTGGTGCGGGGCAGGTGTTGGGCGTGCATTACAACTTCACGGCGCGCTTTTCGCGCGGCTTCGGCTTCGACGGGCTGACAATTGCGCTGTTGGCGCGCAACAGTCCGCTGGGTGTGTTGATCGGCGCGCTGCTTTTCGGCGTGTTGCGTTCCGGCGGCTCCACCATCGAGCTTTTTACCGACGTGCCGATTGATTTGGTGGACATTGTACAGGCGCTGATCATCTTCTTCGTCGCCATTGACCTCAGTTTGGACTTTCTGGCGCGGCGCAGACGTGCAGCGCGTGAGGCGCAAGCTCAAGCGCAAGCCTAGCAGACGGCAAACGCAAAGAAAGGACGGGAGCAGTGCAAGACATCATCAACTTTGCGGCAGCGACGCTGCGCATCTCGACGCCGTTATTGCTGGTCGGCATGGCGGGGTTGCTCAGCTACCAAGTCGGCCTGATCAACATCGCGTTGGAAGGGATGATGCTGGCGGGCGCGTTCGGCGCGGTGGTTGTGGGGCATGAACTCGGCTCGACCTGGCTGGGCGTGGTGGGCGCGATGGTGGTCGGCGGGCTTTTGGGCGCGTTTTTTGCCCTTTCCGTGATCACGCTGCGTGCCAATTTGATCGTGGCGGGCTTGGCGCTCAACTTCCTTGCCACAGGGGGCACGGCTTACCTGATGGACGTCATTTACGACCAGAGCGGCACGCTGGCGCCGGAAGGCTTGCAGAAGCTGCCCACCGTAACGCTGCCGATCATTGACGGGATACCGGTGGTGGGCGAAATCTTCTCCGGCCATTCGGTGCTGGTTTATGTGTCGTGGATTGCCGTGCCGCTGACTTCCATTTTTCTCTATCGCACCGTGCTCGGCAAGCACATCCGCGCGGTGGGCGAACATGCAGAAGCCGCCCAGACAGCGGGCATCACCGTCTGGAAAATGCAATATCTGGCGCTGATTGTCGGAGGGATGCTTTGCGGGCTGGCCGGCGCGCATCTTTCCATCGGCGATCTGCCGCTCTTCCGCGAGAAAATGACCAACGATCGGGGGTTCATTGCGCTGGCTGCCGTTTACTTTGCGGCGGCGCGTCCCAGTTGGACGGCGGTGGCGTGCTTGCTTTTCGGCTTCTTTGAGGCGCTGCAATTCCGCTTGCAGTTGCGCAACACGCCGATCCCGAACGAATTTTTGCAGATGATGCCCTATTTGATGGTGGTGGTCGCCCTGGTGGTGATCTCGCTGCGCACCGAGTGGCGGCGGGGTTGGTCCTAACGCGCGCGAAAGGGAATGGCCGTGCCGCGACAGGCTGTTTTGGTCATTGATCTGGTCAAGGACTTTACCGATCCTGCGGGCAAAGTGCCGCACGAGACCGCCGCGCAGATCGTACCCCGCGTGGACGCTTTCGTGCGTGCTGCGCGCGCGGTGGGGGCGTTGATCGTGTGGATTGTGGACTTTCACCGTGCGGGCAAACCGGACTGGGAGCTGCAAAACGTGCGTGCGCACTGCATGGAGGGCACGCCCGGGGTGGAACTCGCGCCACCGCTTGCGCCGCAAGCGCAAGACTACCTTTTGCACAAGCGCCGTTACAGCGCTTTTTTTGCCACCGATCTGGACTTGATCTTGCGCGAAAACGACGTGCGGCGGGTTTTTTTGACAGGCACAAAAACCAATGTGTGCGTGCGTGCGACGGCCCAAGACGCTTTCCAATTGGGCTATCGGGTCGTTGTGCCACGTGAGTGTGTTTCCACAGACAAAGCGCATCTGCACCAAGCCAATTTGGAAGACATCGGGAAGTATTTGGGGAAGGTGACAACAACGGAGGAAGCATTGGCGCTGCTCGGAGAAGGGATAGGCGGGTGAAAGACGTTTTGGTGACGGGCTACCCCAGTTTGGACCACATCGTGCGCGTTTCGCTCAGTCCCCGTGTGGGAGAAACGGCGCGCTTGCTGACCGTGCCGGACAAGCCCACGTATGGCGGCTGCGGGTTGAACGTGGGGGTGGCGCTGCGTCATTTGGGATTTACGGTCGGTGCAGCAGCGGTCTTCGGCGAAGACAGCGAGGGACAGGACTACGTGCGCTATTTGCGCGCGCTGGAAATTGACACCGGCAATGTGGCGGTGCTTTCCGGTGAGCGGACGTCGCGCAGCTACCTTTTCCTAAATCCGGATGGGCAGTATCAAAACTTCTTTTTCAGCGGTGCGGCGGACGCCTGGCAAGGGCCTTTGGAGCTTCAGGAACTGGCCGAATAC
>CAZZNC010000209.1:0-5397 GCA_964655405.1 uncultured Anaerolineaceae bacterium
GCCCTGCCGCTTCGATCAAACGTCCGGCATAATCGTTGGGTGGGTTCTTGAAGATGCTACCCAGTGAGGCGCCCGGAGGCTGCGTGCGCTTGCGGTGTGCCACGAATTCGTCGGCGTGCGCGCTGAGTTGAGCTGGATCGTGTCCTGCTGCCAAGCGCAGCGTTACACGAAGCACCACATAGCGCGCGCGTGCGCCTTTCAGCGTTGAGCTGCGGTAAGCGTAGCGCATTTGCGCCGTGCTCCACACTTCCACATGCGGGCGATCTTGCAGATTGAGCAGCTCCACCCAGCGCACCACCGCCGCCATGTCGCTGCCGTGTGCGCCTGCGTTGTTGATCGCCGCACCGCCCACCGTCCCGGGAATGCTGACGGCCCACTCCAGGCCCGCCAGCCCCGCCGCAATGCACTTGCGCGCCAGCGTGGAAAGGCTGGCGCCGCTTTCCGCCACCACGCGCCCGTTGTCGGCCACGTGTACGGCGTCTGCACGGTTGACGATCACCAGGCCGCGAAAGCCTGCGTCCGCCACCAACACGTTTGCCCCGCCTCCCAGCACGACCCAGGGCACGCCGGCAGTTTGCGCTAAGGTGGCCGCGTCGCCCAGTTCGTCGGCGCTGTGCACGGTCAGCAGTGCATCGGCAGGGCCGCCCAGCCGCGCCACTGTGTAGCGCGACAGCGGCTCGTCCCGCTTGAGCGCGTCGCCGAAACGTTCGACCAAGCGGCGGTAGAGGTCAGGCATCGGGGGCTTGCTCGCGTTGGCGCAACATTTCCAGCAACTGCACACCAACACGCGGCGCGTCACCGGCGGAAAGGATCAGCACGGCGTCACCGGCGCGTACTTCTTCGGCCAACAGGCGTGCCGTTGTCTCTATGTCGTCACTATAGCGCGCGTCGGGATGTCCGTTTTTGGCAATGCGCGCGGCCATCTGTGGTGCGTCCAGCCCGGGGGCGGGCTGTTCGCGCACCGAGTAGACGTCCGTCACCAATACATGCTGGGTAGCCGCGAACGCACCTGCGAAATCGTCGGCGAGCGTGCGCATCCGTCCGAAGGTATGCGGCTGCCACACGGCCCACAGCTCGCGCACGTCGGGGCGTTGGCGGAAAGCCATCAACGTGACGCGAATTTCGGTGGGGTGATGGGCGTAGTCGCTGATCACGGAAACACCGGCGGCTTGCCCCAGCAACTCGGCGCGGCGCTGCGTGCCTGCAAAGTGCGCCAGTGCGGTGCGTGTACGCTCGAAAGGAATGCCCAATGTGTCGGCCAGCGCCATGACGCTCAGCGCGTTGGCGACGTTGTGCTGCCCGTGCAGCGTCAAGTGAACATAGCCCACCGCACGCTTGCCGCGCCAAACGTAAAAGCGCGTCCCGTCGGTCTCCGCCGCGACCTCACCCGCGCGCCATGCCCCTTCGGGCAGATCCTCGCCCAGCCCGTAGTAGACCACAGCGCCGCCCGCGGCCTCGCGCTCGGCGGCCAGTGTGCGCACGGTCGGGTCGTCGGCACAAGCGACCAAGACCCCCTCGGCGGGCACGCGCGCAACGAACTCCGCAAACGCGGCGCGCACGTCGTCAAAGGTGGGGAAACAGTCCGGATGGTCGTGTTCGATGGTGGTCAGGATGGCGTACTGCGGCGAAAGCCCCAAAAACATGCGGTCGTACTCGTCCGCTTCGATCACAAAGTATTCGCCGTGTCCCACAGCGGCGTTGTTGCCCGTGCTGCGCAGCACGCCGCCCACGATGTACGACGGGCACAGATCGCCGGCGCGCAGCACGTGCACGGCCAGCGCGGAGGTGGTCGTTTTGCCGTGTGTACCGGCTACCGCCACGCCGATCTTTCCGGCCAGCAGCACGCCGAGTGCCTCGCGTCGGTGCAAGACCGGCACGCCTGCCTCGTGTGCAGCCACGATCTCGGGGTTGTTGTCGGTGGCCGCGGAGGTGGCGATCACCACGTCCGCGCCTGCGACGTTTTCCGCCGCGTGCCCCTGTGCGATGCGCGCACCGGCTGCGCTCAGCGCGTCGGTGAGTGTGTTGGAGCGCAGATCGGAGCCGCTGACGCTGTAGCCTTGTGCCAGCAACACGCGCGCAATGGCGGACATGCCAAAGCCGCCGATGCCGACGATGTGGACGTGTTGGTCTGGGGAAAGAACGTGCTTGCTCATACCACCACCACAATGATAAAGACAAAGCAGCCGATCATCATCACCGAAAGCACGCTGCCGTCGCCGCTCAACATCCAAGTCAGCGGCAGCATGTCAACCATTTTGGCGCTGGTGGAAGCTGGATCAAGCGGGGCAATGATGTTGGGGCTGAAGGGGTATTCGAGCGTGTCCATGTACCACCACAGCGACCCGAAAAGCAAATAGCCGTTGAACGCACCCACCAAAAAACCCAGCACGCCATCTTGGAAGCCCTGACGCGACGGCAATTTGGCGAAGGTTTGTGTAGGTGTCTGATACGAGAAAAAAGCCATCACGATGAGGATCGTGGCTTGTAGGTAAAATTTGCTGACTTGTTTGCCACCTGCCAGCGGGTCAATCAGCAGCAGCTCGAACTGTTTGAGCGTGAAGAGCGCCAACACCAAACCCGCCATGGCTACCAGCTCTTTGGTGTAGCCGCGCATGAAGCCGATGGAGGCAAACATGCTCACCATAATTGCCAGGAACACCCATAGCTGCATCATCGCCAGTTTCTCCGCCTTCTGCGCCGTCGTGCGCCGAGTTGCGCATCTCCGATTGTACACGCTTCAGGAACACGCCCAGACCTGCGCGAACCGCACATCGCCAACGCTTGTATTGTAGGCCGTTTGGACAGATGGGCAACCGCGCTCACGACATAGGGCATCCGGCGACCAGTGCCAACAGGCGCGCGATGTTCTCCGCGCCGTCTATGCGGCGCAGCGCGTGCGCCGCTTGGCGCATGGCCGTCAAGCGTATGTCGTCGTTGAGCACCGCCTGCACGGTGGGCAGCAGCGTGTCTTGCAAACGCTCGTCGTCTAGCCGAATTGCGGCGCCGCGTTCGGCCAACCAATCCGCGTTGACACGCTGATAGCGCCAAGCGTGAGGATACGGCACGAGGATCGCGGGCAATCCGAAAAGTGGATATTCGGCCAGGGTCGCCGCGCCCGCCCGACTGATCACCAAGTCTGCTGCCGCGAAGACTGGGCCGATGTGCGGCAGAAAGTCAAAAACGCGGTAGTGGGCGCGCACGTCGTCGCCGAGCTGGGCGTGCTGCGCGCGTACAAAATCCCAGTCGCGCCTGCCGGAAATGTGTAAGATTTGCACCTTGTCGCGCACAAGCGTCGCAGCCGCACCGAACATGGCCGCGTTGATGCTGCGTGCCCCACGACTGCCGCCGAAAACCAACAATGTCTTGCGCGCAGGGTCCAGCTCCAAGGCTTGGATCGCATCCTCGCGGGAAATTTCCAGCAACTCACGCCGCAGCGGATAGCCGGTTTCGACGACACGCTTGGTGGGGGGATAAAATTGCGCGGTATCCGCAACGGTGGCGGCAATCGCGCGCGCAAAGTAGCGTCCCATCGTCTTGAGCATTAACCCCGGCTCGATGTCCGGCACATAGATCACAATCGGGCGGCGCAACAACCAGCACGCCAGTGCCATCGGCACGCCGACCCAACCGCCGGTCAGGAAGAGCACTTGCGGACGCAGCCGCAGCACCAACGCCAACGCTTGCGCCACACCTAACGCGATTTTGCTCCCGCTGAGCATTTGCTGATGACGTGGCAAACCATGCAGCGGGCCGGCCAAAACTTCGTGATAGCTGTCGAAAGGCACGTCAGCCTGGCGCACCAAGTTGCGGCCTATGTCGCCGCGCGCGCCTACGAAAGTCAACGTCAGGTCGTCAGGGAAAAGGCGGTGCAGTGCCTCGGCTACGGCCAACGCCGGATATACGCCGCCGCCGGTGCCACCGGCTGAAATCATGATGCGCACGTGCGCACTCTCCATGTGTAGCGAATAGACGTAAGCGAAATTCAGTGTGTTTGGGACACTTGGCGGCTGGCCGCTCGGGAAACGCTCAGCATCAAACCCACGCCTGCCAGCGCCGCCACCAGGCTCGACCCGCCAAAACTGATAAACGGCAACGGCACACCGGTCGGCGGCACGAGCGCCGTCATCACAGCGATATTGAGCATGGCATCATACGCCAGCCAGCACGTCACGCCCGCCACCAAAAGCCCGCCGAAAACGTCCGGCGCGCGCCGCGCAATCATGAAGCCGCGATAGATGAGCGTCATATAAAGCACAATGACGAAAAAAGCGCCCAACAATCCCAATTCTTCGCCGATTACTGCAAAGATGCTGTCGGTATGCGGGAAGGGCAAGTTGTTGGCAAACTTCAACTGTCCTTCGCCCAGCCCAACGCCTGTCAGCCCGCCGTTGATGAATGCGGTGACCGCTTGCTGCACATGGTCGCTGGCCTGCGCCAAATCCTCGACGGCGCGCAGATGGTTTGCCAAGCGTGCACGGGCATAGTCGAAGTGCATCACCAGTTGCCAGCCTATCGCTCCCATTGCCCCGCCGATGAGCAACAGTTGGAACAAGTCTGCCCCTGCGATGAAAAACATGCTGAGCGCGGTGGCTAGGATGCTGGCTGCCGTGCTGAGGTCGGGTTGCAGCACGATCAAAAAGGCTATCGCTCCCACCAACCCACTGAATGGCACGATGCCGTAAAACACGTTGCGCAAGCGGGCGCGCTTGGCGGCTAACCACGCCGCCATGTAAACCACGACGGTAAATTTTGCCAGCTCCCCGGGTTGGAACGAGCCTTCGATCAAAGTGCGTTGCGCTTCAAAACGAATGTTGCCGAAGCGCAACACCGCCACCAACAGCAAGATCACGCCCAGCATCATCGGCACGGCCAGGCGCCGCCACATGTGATAGTCCAGGCGTGCGAAGATCGCGGCCACCACCACACCGATCAACATTGAGCGCACCTGCCGCACGAAAAAGTACGTTGTGCTGTCGGCCTCACCGGTCACCTGATAGCTGACGTCAATCGAGGCGCTGTAAACCATCAGCAGCCCCACCGCGCACAGCATCCCCACCACCAGCACCAGATACAAATCCACCCCGACGCTTTCTACCACGCGACGTGTGTGCAACCGGGGCGCAGCATCCGACAGTGTAGACGCTCTGCGGCGCTGTGGATGTTCGAACGCTTCGGAATAGTCGAAAATGTCGTCGTCTTCAATATAGCGCGGGTGATCGGTCATGGCTGGTTGCCTTTGTCACGCAATGCCGCCGCTATTTTAGCACATCCTGCGCAGGCACGGGGGGAAGCGAGCGCAACAAAAATCCGCAAAGAAACGCGACGGCGCACACCATAAAGAAAAAAGCCCAGCGCGTCGCGCCAAGGCTTTTGAAGTGACCCCGAGAGGACTCGAAC
>CAZZNC010000210.1:0-5368 GCA_964655405.1 uncultured Anaerolineaceae bacterium
CCCGCTCGAAGTCGCGTAACGCGATCGTTTCGGCTTCCAACAGCGCCTCCACAAAGCGCTCATACTCTTCTTTGGTCATCGGGCAATTGATGTAGTCGCCTTCCTCGTCCTCGCCGCGCCCGTAGCGGCTGGCGCGAAAGGCAATGCTCATGTCGATCGTCTCGGCGTTGACGGTGGGCGCGATGGCGTCGTAAAAATACAGGTACTCCTCGCTGATCAACGCCGCGATCTCGTCAGCCAGCGCGGGCGCGGTCAGCGGGCCGCTGGCGATGATCGTCGGGCCGTTGGGGATTTGCGTCACCTCCTGGCGAATGATGGTGATCTGCGGGTGATTTTCCAGCGCTTCGGTGACGGCCCGCGCGAAAATTTCCCGATCCACCGCCAACGCGCCGCCCGCAGGCACGGCGGCTTCTGCTGCACAGCGCAACAGAAGCGACCCCATGCGCCGCAGCTCGTTTTTGAGCAACCCGGGGGCGCGGTCCGGCAAGTCCGAGCCGAGCGAATTGCTGCAAACCAGCTCCGCCAGCCAGCCGCTGCGGTGCGCGGGCGTGGTGCGCTGCGGACGCATTTCGTAAAGTTCGACGGCGACGCCGCGCTGTGCCAGTTGCCAGGCGGCCTCCGAACCGGCCAGCCCCCCGCCGATGACACGTACAAGTTGTGTGCTCATAAGTGTGTGATCTTCTCATATGTGTTATGTTGTTGGGTCGTGGGTAGATTATACGCAGCTCGCCGCGTTTTTACCGGTGTTTTATTGACGTTCAACTACCCCTTTGGTATGCTGAGCGAAACAGAGAGCTGAACAGGTGTTCGATGCAGCAGCGTTACATGCCTCCCAACGGCCCCCCACGCACTTCGGCACGCCACTTTCGGCTGACCTGGCTGGGATTTTCGGCGTTGGTGCTGATATTTTGCGGATTGCTGGGTTTCGGTGTGACGGCGGGGGCTGTCTTTGCCTGGCACGCGGCTTTTGAAACCGACTATGAAGTGCTCGACGTACCCCCGCCGGTCTACGCGCAAAGCGCCATGGGGCCGCAGGCAGCCGCCGCGCCGCTTTCGTCCGTTTTCACGCCGGAGGTGCAATACTGGGCGCCGCTGATCAAAGCCTGGGCACAGGCGTACCAAATTGACCCCAACTTGATCGCCACGTTGATCCAAATCGAGAGTTGCGGCGATCTGTATGTGGCTTCACCGGCGGGCGCGCAGGGGCTTTTCCAGGTGATGCCGTTTCACTTTCAGCCGGGAGAAGACATGCTCGAACCACACACCAACGCACGGCGCGGGCTGGACTATCTGCTGGGCAGCTTGCAGCGCGCCGACGGCCACGTGGGGCTGGCGCTGGCCGGTTACAACGGCGGGCACGGCGTCATTTGGCGCGGCTGGGCGGCCTGGAGTGAGCAAACGCGCCGCTACTACACGTGGGGCACGGGCATTTACTTTGAGGCCATCTCCGGCGCAGAAAGCAGCCCTACGCTGCAAGAATGGTTTGCCGTCGGCGGTGTGAATTTGTGCGCCAACGCCGCCGTCAGTTTGCAGCAGCTCCAACAGGAACAAGAACAGGCCGACGCGTCGGCTTTTCCTACCCCCTGAGCGCGCCGGCCTGCTTTGTCACGCTACCCGAACGGTTTACACGCGCGTAAAGATGATGCTGGCGTTTTGCCCCCCCAAACCGAAGTTGTTGGACATGGCAAACGTCAACTTGGCGTCGCGCGCCTCGTTGGGCACGTAGTCCAAGTCACATTCGGGATCGGGCGTTTCGTAGTTGATGGTCGGATGCAATACTTGCTCATAAAGCGACATCACCGCCGCGATGCCTTCCACCGCGCCCGTGCCGCCCAGCAAGTGCCCCATCATGCTCTTGGTGGAATTGACCACGAGATCGTAGGCATGTTCCCCAAAGATGCGCTTGATGGCGCGAGTCTCCATCGCGTCGTTGGCTTTGGTGCCCGAACCGTGTGCGTTGATGTAGTCAATTTGCTCTGGATCGATACCTCCGTCTTCCAAGGCCCATTTCATAGCATTGGCAGCACCGCGCCCATCAGGGTCGGGGGCGGCGACGTGGAAAGCGTCTGATGAGGAGGCCATGCCCACCACTTCGGCATAGATGCGTGCGCCGCGCTTGAAAGCACGATCCAACGTCTCCAGGATCATCGCGCCCGCGCCTTCCCCAAAAACAAAGCCGTTGCGGTTCAAGTCGAAGGGACGGCAGGCACGTTCCGGCTTGTCGTTGTAGCCGGTCGCCAGCCCGTGCATGGACGTGAAACCCGCAATCGCGTAATCATGGACGATTGCTTCGACCCCACCGGTCAAAACCATATCGGCCTTGCCGTAACGCAACAGGTGCATGGCGTCGCCGATGCTGTGCGTGCCGGTGGCACAGGCTGCCGAGATGCACACCAAGCGCCCCAATGCTCCGGTCACACGGCTGATGTGGTGCGCGGGGATGTTGGGGATGGCTTCCACCAGCGAAAACGGCCCGGGACGGCGGCCTCTGGTACGGAAGTTGTACGAGGCTTGCTGGGCTAAATCGTGCCCGCCCAGCGTCGAACCAAAGTCCACCGCCACCCGCTCGGCATTGGCCTTGATGTCCTCGATGGCTAGCCCTGCGTCTTTCAGTGCGTCCAGCACCGCCGTCACCGCCAGTTGGGACGCGCGTGCCATACGACGGGCTTCTTTGGCCCCCAAATACTCCTTGGGATTGAAGTCCAAAACTTCGGCGGCAATCTGAACTTCCAGATGAGAGGGATCGAAACTTTGGATGCGGCGCACGCCGGATTTGCCCGCCTTCAAGTTTTCCCAAAATTTTGGAAAGCGACCCAGTGGCGTAACAGCGCCCATGCCTGTGATCACCACACGTGGAAAACCATTGCGTGTGAATTTCATTGGTTGACCCTTTGCTCCTAGCTCCTATTGAGTCTTTTCCGCCGTATCGCGCAACCCCTCGCGGATGGTTTCGGCGATGTTTCCTTGTACAGCAAGGCGTGCCTGACCGATGGCGTTTTTGATAGCGTAAGCATTCGAGCGTCCATGCCCGATGATCACAACCCCGTTGACGCCCAACAGCGGCACTCCCCCCACCTCAAAAGGATCGAATTGGCGATAGACCCGGCGGAACGCAGGCTTCCCTAGCAGTCCTGCGATTTTCGAGCGCCAATCGGCCATTAGCTCTTGGCGCAAAAGTGCGAAAAGCGTCGTGCCGAAGGCTTCCATGGTCTTGAGCATCACATTGCCCGTAAAACCGTCCATCACGGCCACGTCCACATTGCCCGCGAGGATTTCTTTCGGCTCGACGTTTCCTATGAAGTTAACCCGTTCTTGGCTCAAGAGTTCCGCAGCTTCTCGCACCAATTGCGTGCCTTTGCCTGCTTCTTCCCCATTGGAAAGCAGCCCCACACGCGGGTTTTGGATGCTCAGCGCGCGCTCGGCATAAATGCTGCCCATGATCCCGAACTGGGCCAACCATTCCGGCTTGCAATCGGCGTTAGCGCCCATGTCTACCATGATGAACGATCCCCGCCGGTGGCGCATAATGGCAGAAAGTGCCGGACGGTAGACACCCTGAATGCGCTTGAGCGTGTGTAACGTGGCAATTGCCAGCGCTGCGCCGGTGTTGCCCACCGTGACAAAGGCGTCGCCTTGACCATCCTTGACAAGGCGCATCCCTACGTGCATTGAAGAGCTGGGTTTGGCACGGCTGACCACGCCGGGTTTGTCGTCCATGGTCACGGCCTGGTCAGTGTGGACGATCTCCAATGAAAGCCCCTCGGTGTTGTGTTTCGCCAATTCTGCCTCGATCTTGGCCCTGTCTCCTACCAAAACAATCGTCTCGCCAAACTCCCGCGAAGCCAGGATTGCCCCTTCAACGTCTGGCGTCGGATTTTCGTCACTTCCCATCGCATCAAGTACGATTCGCATAGTTTTTCCTTCGTCGTGCGATCCAAAGATGTCCACGCCTGTAGATTGTACGCCGTGTGACGCGCGGCGCCAACCATTGACATCTTCGGGCGGAAGTGTATAATTTTTTCTGGACATGCCCTGGTGGCGGAATTGGTATACGCGGCAGGTTGAGGGCCTGTGCCCGAAAGGGCGTGGAGGTTCGAGTCCTCTCCAGGGCACCACGTTATTCCCACCTTGACGAGCCGATTGCGGCTCGTTTTTATTTTCTCGTGGCGCGCCGCTTGCGCCAAAACACAAAACGGCATACACTGCACGCAAAATAAACGGAATTTTTGCCCTCCGGCAAACCGACCGCGACTTTTCAGGAGGCATCTATGCGACGCGCCTTGTTCAAGACTTTGTTCATCGCGGCTCTACTTTCGGCTTTGGCTCTTTCTCCCTTCCTGGCGTCTTCTGTGCAAGCACAAACCGGCCCGTATCTCACGGCCAATGGCGCGGTTTACGTGCGCAGCGGCCCGGGGACGGGCTTTTGGATTTTGGGCACGCTCTATCTGGGCGAAATCGTGCCCGTGCAAGGAGTCTCACCTGACGGCGGCTGGTGGTACGTCAACGCACCGTTTGGCGATGGCTGGGTGGCGGGCGTTGGTGTGACGCCGAGCAACACTGCCGGCGTGGGGCTGCGCGACCCCGGGCCTATCGGCACGGTGACAGCCTACACTTTGCGTGTGCGCGCCGGTGCAGGAATCAACGCGGCTTCGCTCGGCGTGCTCAAACAGGGGCAGCAGGTTTTCGTGCTGGCTCAAAACACCGACGGCAGTTGGTTCCAAATCCGTTGGGCGTATGGCACAGGCTGGGTTGCGTCCGCCTTTCTTTCGGTGAGCGGCGTTCCGCAAGTCGCCGCCGACGGCCAGGGAGGATACCTGCCGGTGGGCGGTGGTGCACCTTACGCTATTGTGCTTTCCGCATACCTCAACGTGCGTACCGGCCCGGGGGCCAATTATGCGGTGCTGGGCCAAGTGCTGGGCGGCGAAACACTGCCCATTGTGGGACGCTCGGCAAACAATCGTTGGTATCAGGTGGAAACGCGCGTTGGCACGGGCTGGGTCTATAGTGGTTATGTCGCACCTCGCAATGAATACGGCGGTTCTCCTGTCACGACGGCATCCGCTGCTGGCGCCGAAGTGACCGGCCCCTTCGGCATTGTTAACACCGGTGCGTTGCACGTGCGTTCCGGCCCGGGGGGACAATATACCAGCCTGGGGACGCTTGCGGGAGGAACGCAGACCCGCATTGTCGGCCACAACGCCAATTGGAGTTGGTGGCTGTTGGAAACACCCGTCGGAACGGGTTGGTGCAGCGCGCGTTACATCGTTGCGCGTGGTGACACGTCCACCGTGCCATATGTGGCCGCCGGTGGAGTGGCGCCAGCTGCTCCTGGGCAAGGCGGCGGAGCTGCCCCTGCACCGGAAGTGGC
>CAZZNC010000211.1:0-2633 GCA_964655405.1 uncultured Anaerolineaceae bacterium
TCCGCGCGACCATCACACGGGCGGTGGCGCTGGCGGACGTGGTTTTCGGCTCGGCGGCGGAAGAGATCGCGCCGCTCGCCGAGGTAGACGACCACGAGGCAGCCGCACGCACGTTGGCGGAAGGCACGCGCACGGTGATCGCACGGCTGGGCAAAGGGGGCGCGCTGGTCGTGACGCCGGAAGGGACAGCGGCGCATGTGGCGGGCTTCCCGACGCCGGTGGTAGACACCCTCGGCGCGGGCGATGCCTTTGACGGCGGATTCATCACGGCGCGGCTGGCGGGGCAGGACGTGCTTGCGGCGGTGCGTTGGGGCAACGCGACGGCGGCTTGGAAGATTGCGCATCACGGCGCGCGCGGGCTGCCCCACCGTCAGGACGTGGCGCGCGTGATGATGGCGGGGCGTGTCGAGCCGGCGGGCGTGTCCTAGATCGAGGGCGGGCGTCCGCTGATCAGATCGTCGTAGCAACGCAGCAGCTCGTCCATCATGGCAGGCCACGACTGCGTTTCGGCGAAAAGGCGTGCGTTGCGGCCCATGATGTGGCGTTTGGTGGGGCTGGAAAGGATCGCGCGCACGCCATCCACCATGCCGCGCGTGTCGCCGACCTTGAACACATAGCCGTTGACGCCGGACTGCACGATCTCGTCCGCACCGCCTACGCGCGAGGTGACCACCGGCAAGCCGGAAGCCATCGCCTCGATCAACACCAGGCCGAAGGACTCCATGGCAGAGGGAAAGACGAAAATATCCGAGCTGGCAAAAGCTGACCACAGCTCTTCGCCGCGCAAATAGCCCATAAAGGTCACCGGCACGCCTTCAAAGTGGCGCGCGAGTTCCTGTTTGAGGTATGTGGGGCCGTCGCCGACGATGGCAAGTCGTGTTCCCGGGACGTGGTCGAGCACAGCGCGCAACTGCTCAATCTTCTTTTCGACAGAGATGCGCCCCACATACAGCAAAATCGTGTCTTCGGGGTGTCCTCCGCTGAGCCTGCGGCGCATTTCGGCGTTGGCGCGCTTGGGGTGGAACTTTTCGGCATTCACGCCGCGTCGCCACAACCCCACACGCCGCACGCCGTGTTGCAACATATCCTGTTGCACCAAGCGCGAAGGGGCGAGGGCATAGTCTGCCGCGTTAAAGTTGGTGCGCGTGTACCACCACACCAGCGGCCTCAGGAAGCCGAAGCCCAGATGATAGACCACATCGGCCAGGTTCATGTGGAACGAAGCCAGCGTGGGGATATCCAAACGTTTTGCCATCACCATCCCGCCGGCGCCGAGCAAGGTGGGGTGCACAAAATGGGCGATGTCCGGCTGGAAGGCTTTCAGCTCGCGGTAAGTGGTGATGGTGGGCGGGCCGAACTTCAGTTCGGGATAGAAAGGCAGGGGCACGCTGGGCACGCTGACCACTTTGTGCCCGCGATACTCGTCTACGTCTCCGATGCGTGGGGTCACGACGATGAACTCGACGTTGCGACGGATCATGTGATCCATCAACAGCACCAACACCGTGACGATGCCATCAACTTTGGGCAAAAATGTTTCTGTGAAGAGCGCCACACGCATAGCGAATTTGCCAACCTTCAAGTTTGTACGTTCGCGCTAGACAAACCGACCCCGCTTCGGCGCGGAAATTGCGTGTATTCCGAGCGCGCAAACCTCCGACGTGGCGGGCAAATTTGTTATACTGAGGATCAAGGAAGCCTGTCGCCTAACAGGATCGGCGACGCACAACGAAAACGGACAACCCATGAGTGAACTCCAAGCCGTTCAGGCGCTGCTTTTCGATACGGGCGGTGTATTGTATCACCGTCCGCGCCACAACCGGCATTTGAAGACCTTTTTGGAAGCGCAGGGTTTGCGCTTGCGGCATCCGGCGGTGCTGGAAAAGGCATTGCGCGCGGCACGTTTCGACGCGCAAACCGGACGCATCAGCCGTGAAACCTTTTACGATGGTATCTTGCGCATCAATGGCTTGCAAGACGAGCGTTTGTTTCCTGTCGGCAGAGAAGCGATCTATCGGGACGCAATAGACATCGAGCTTTTCCCTGGCGTGGTGGAGGTGTTGGACGAGTTGCACGCGGCGGGCGTGCTTTTGGGCGCGGTTTCGGATACGTCCCACAGCGCCGAGGAAAAGATCGCTTGGTTGGAAGCCGGCGGCGTGCCCGCCGACGTGTGGGCGGTGTTCTTGGTTTCTGCCGACTTGGGCGTGACCAAGGCCGAGCCGTTGATCTTTGAACATGCGCTGGCTGCTTTGGAGCTGCCGCCGCCGCAAGTGGCCTTTGTGGGGCACGCCACCGAAGAGCTGGCAAGCGCGCAGGAAGCGGGCTTGGTGACGGTCGCATTTTTGCCGGACGATTACGCGGTACAAACAGACTGGACGGTCGGCTCGTTTTACGACTTGGCGGAGCTGGTCTTGGGATGAGGCCCGGGCGCAGTGCGTGCGGTCGGTGAGCGCAGGGGAAGCGCAGAGCCTCGGGGGTAGACAACAGCCCTACACGGCGGTATGCTCTGGCCGCCAAGAAACAAAACCGTTCACACCTGCCAGGAGCGTGATTTGTGATACCGATTTTACGGCGCGGGGCGCTGGCGTTGGCACTGATCGTGGTGCTGGCCCTAAGCGTGTTTCCTGCGACTT
>CAZZNC010000211.1:2643-5368 GCA_964655405.1 uncultured Anaerolineaceae bacterium
CCCACTCGATCCGGTACGCCACAAAGTGCAAAAGTGGCTGTTAGAAGAACAGCTCGACAAACCCTATCTCATCCTGATCCGCTATACCTACGTAGGCGCGCGCTGGGACAGTTCGAGCCTGGGTTGTCCGGTGGCCGGAAAGCAATACACGCAAGGCGTTTACGACGGCTACCGCTGGACGTTCCTTTTCGACAACTTCGTGCGCTACGAAGTGCATAGCGACCTCACCGGCGATTTGATGGTGCTTTGCAGCGCGGTCAACACGGCGGCGGATGTGCCGTTGGCGCTTTATAGCACGGCGGCGTTCGAGATTTTGACGCCGGACTCGTGGCTGAAGTTCCCCAGCACCGACGGCATGGAAGTGCTCTTCGGCCCGGGGACAGGCGTGGTTTGCGACCAAGCAGGGATGCGCGTGACGACGGTCGGCGCGTCGGCGGGCGTGACGCCGGATGCCTGGCTGGATCGCTACTTGGAGCAGCGCAGCTTGACCGGCGCGGAACGTGTGCCCATTGGCGCGTATGGACGCTCCACCACGTTCGAAGTGCCGTGCGAAGGCGACGTGCGCATCGGGCGCGTGACGTTTTTCGTGCAGGATGGCGTGGCCTACCGTGTGGAACAATGGTCACCCCAAGCGGACTTCGACGGCTGGGACACACTTTTACAAAAGATGCTGACCAGCTTTCAGCCGGTGCTCGGCGCGGGGGGGACGGTGGACGCGCCCACCGCGACGGCGGTTGTCGCCGCGCCTGCTCCGACCGTGCCGCCGGAGACAGATGGGGACGTTGCGTCCACTGCGCAACCTTTGCCGCCCACCTTCACCCCCACGCCGACGACAGTCGCGGCGGCGGATGTTTCCACCGAGCCGCCAGCGTTGCCAGTGGCGACGCTTTTTGCCAACGACGTGTTCGTCGGCACGCTGGATGCCATCCCCGGGCGCAGCATGACCGTCGTGCCGGAGTTCGAGCGGCGCTATTTGCGCTTCGGGCCGGACGGGCGCACATTGACTTATCTCAACACAGACACGCAGCAACTGCGCGTGATTGACGCGCTGGAAGGGCGCTCGGCCAAGCGGCTGGCTGGAGATGTGGACGTGGATTTCCCGCCCACATGGTCGCCGGACGGAGACGTGCTCGCCTATGTGGTGGCGACGGGCGAACGTGACGCGGACGACGCGGCGCTGTTGGCGGTTTATCGCGTGCTGGCGAGCGGCGGCGGTGCAGAATTGGTCGGCGGCTTTGCTTACCGCGACGATTGCGAAATCGCGTCCCACGATCCTGCCGATGGGCCGTACTTCAAAGAAGCAGGACCGAATGGGCGCGATAATGTGTTGGTATGGCTTCCCGATGGGCAATTCCTCTTTTCCACCAGTTGCGCGGGAGGACTGGGCGTGCTTGATCCGGCCTCGGAGCAGATCATCGCGCTGGGTGACGACTTGCTCGGCGGGGTGGCCTCGCCGGACGGTACACGCTTCGCGGCGCGCACATCCGACGGGTTGGCGATTTTGGACTTCGCCCAGTGGCAACGCACCAATGTGCCACTGAGCGCACCGGTGGAACAACTCGCCTGGAGCGCCGACAGCCGCGCGATCTACTACAGCGCGCTTGCGCTGAGCGACACGGTCACGCTGGACGACGCGGCGCAAGCCGACGCGGGCGAAGCGTTCTTCGGCACGTGGCCGGTGGAAAGCCATGTTTACGCGCTGACACTGGCGCGGCTGGACGTGGAAAGCGGCACGTCCGTCACGTTGTGGCAGGGACGCGGACGGGGCATCGGACGCATTGCCCCCGCGCCGGACGGGAGCGGCGTGGCCTTCAGCGTGATCCCGAGCAGTTTGCGCTTGGTGGAAGTGTTCCAGAGCGGCGGCGGGGATGCTATGTCCGCGCGCGAAGCGTACCCCGAACCGGCGTTGTACTGGCTGCCGAACGGGGGGAGTGTGGCGCGCTTGCTTGCGTATGCAGGGCAACCGACCTTTGGCGCGGCGACGCTCTTCCAGGAAGTGAACGCAGGCTGATAGCTGGGGCGAGGGCCTTGCCCCCGCCCCCCACCCCGAATGTTATCCGCTCACGCGCTTGAGCGTCAACACATATTCCCCACGTCCACCGAAACGTCCGGCTTCGATGGTATACACGCCGCTGCTGGGCAAGTAGAAATCAATATAGGCGTCGCGCTCGCTCACATCCTCCGGATGCGCCGCGCCCACGTCGTCGTTGGCGGCAATCTCGCGCTCGTCGGCGGTCAAAAGCCGCAGCGTCGGATCCAATAACCCCGCGCCGCTGGCGTCCACCATCGTAATAATCACGTGGTCGCCTTCTTGCCCTTCGAACGTCCAACGGTGCGCGGGGTAGCGATTGTTGAGCGTGCCTTTAACCGCCTGCCCATACTGAATCGTGCCGCCGCCCAGAGCCGGATCGCTCGACCCGAGCAGTTCGGCAGCCGCGTTGTCTTGTGCGTTGGTTTCGCGGCCCAACGGCAAAATGCCATCGCCGCTGAAGCTGAAGTGCTGCACCTGCGTATAGCCGCTTTGCGGGTGCGTTTCCGTCCAATAGCCCGTGCCGTCCAGCCCCATCAGCAACCCCGCCGGATGCGCATATTCCCCGGGCAAGAACGGGCCGCCGCGCTCGTCGTCGAAGGGAAAGCCGAAAACGTCCAGCAAGCGCCCCGCCGCGCTGAGTTCCAAGAAGCCGAAGCCGTCCAACCCGGGAGTGTCCAGCGCCAAGATGATGTT
>CAZZNC010000212.1:0-5332 GCA_964655405.1 uncultured Anaerolineaceae bacterium
TGATGGTGTTGGCGTCCATCACGTAAAGCATTCGGCGGCACACCTGCGGGGTGAAGTCGTCGGGGTAATGCTCGGCCAATAGCCCCGATCCGTTCTGGGCGCACTGGTAGATGCCCGCCAGCAGCCATCCCAAATCGCGCGGCACCACTTGATTATACGGGTCGGGCGTGGTCAGCTCTTGGTCAGCACCTGTCATAATGGTGGTGCCGCTTGGGGGAGGGGTGTCCGGCTGGGTGAGGTATTCGCGGGTGATGAACGTGCCGTTAAGTCCTAAGCTTTGCATGAAAGCCGTCACAGAGTACGCCCCTTGCAGCGCGTCCCCGTCGCCCAAGCGTTCCAAGAGTTGGTTGGTGGTGATGTTTTCGCTGCACATCATGGTATCGGAAACTTGGAAGGCTTCTTCCCATGTTTGCGGACGGTGGAAGCGTTGAAAATAGGCCACCAAGATCGGGATTTTGGTCAAGCTCATACCGCTGTAGGCGACGTTGTCGTTGAGCGTGAACAGATCGCCGTTTTGCAAATCCAACACAAAAACCGAGGCCACACGTTCGGAATACGGCGCGAAGCCCTGTTGCAGCAAATAAGCGTGCATGGCTTCTCCCAATGTGGCCGCCAGCCGACCGGAGGGAGACGGCAAGGCGTTCCCTTGCACGCGGGGCACGGTTACCGTTTGGGGCGTGGGGGTCAGTGTGGGATAGGTGAACTCCAGTGCGTCGGTCACCGGCACGTCGGCCAAGTCGCCGTTCAGCGTGACCACGTCGCGATAAATCCAGCCGCTGCCGGTGGGAGAGCGGTCAAACGCGACGTGCACCCAGGGGAAACGCGCGTGCAGTTCCAAGACGCGCAGCGTTGTTCCCTCTTCCACTTTGGCGATCACCGGATAGCGAATGTCTGGGCCAAAACGGACGTTGGCTTCCCCGAGCGTGGTGGCGGTTGCGCCGCCGTATGTCGGAGTGCTGACAGGCGTGGCAGGGGACGCTGTGGACGAGGGGGCTATGGACGCTGTTACGGTCTGCGGGGGCGCGGTAGTGGCGCGGGTGGCCGTCGGCGAAGAGGGCGCGGTGGGCGTGACCAATGGGGGAAAATCCGAAACGGCGGGAACGTTGGCAAGGCTGCCTTGCACCGTGACCAAGTCTTGATACACCCACGCGGCGGGCACGTCCGGCACGTCCAGTTGGAGCCAGGGCACGCGCGTATGCCGTGCCAAGACGCGATAACGTATGCCTGAGGCGATCGCTCCGACCTGTGGATAGTTTATCCCCGGGCCACTGCGCAAGTTGGCCTGTCCGATAGCTTCTGCAAACACGCTCGGTGCAGATTGCGCGCGTGGACTGGCTGCGCTTTGGGCAGGGAAGCTCAGAGCCACAAACAGCAACGTGAGCCACAGCAACCAACGCATAGGGCGAACATTCACGGGGCACCCCTTCCACACTTTGCGGCACATGGCGAGCATAAAAACAGGGGGGCGATCTCACACAACGTGTGGTCGCCCCCCTGTTGTTGCTGTGAGCGTGGAGGGAATCGAACCCCCAACCAATGGCTTAAAAGGCCACTGCTCTGCCAATTGAGCTACACGCCCGTGCTTGGTGCAAGTATAGCACAATCCAAAGCGTTTTCAACGGTATTTTGCGCCATTTTTTATCGTTCCGATGGAGGATACAATAAGCGCCAACGGGAACAAGAACACGCCCGAGAACCGAGGCACCATGTATGCCCATATAACGCTCACCGTCATACGACGTGCGCCGCTGCTGGCCGTGCCGCGTTTGCGTCGCTTGGCGTACCAGACCCTATACGCACACCGTGCCGATGCGCCCGGGGCGTTGTGGGCCTATGCGCTGCAACCGTGCACGGTGCGTTTGGTCGTCGGCCCGACAGGCGGGAATGCCCCCGATGCGTTTGTTGTGCAGCTCAAAGCGCACCTGGCCGCATCGTTGCTGCGTGCGATCCGACGGGCTGACGATGAGACATTGGACGCTGTGCTGCATTACAATCCGGTGTGGGGCGGGGCGATCTATCGGGTCTGGGAGGCCGGCTATCATTACGTGCCGCTGTGGAACGCTTACCGTTTGAGCCAAGCGGTGTATGCGCTGCGCATTTTGCACGCGGTGGGGGCGGAGGTGTGGTTGGAAGGATCGTGAAGAATTAATAGAGATAAAGAAGAGAGAGAATTAGGAAGAAAGTCCGCTTGGTGTAGAATAGTTCTTATCATATACTGATCATATACATTTATCGTGTTGCTTGCGCAGACGGTAGCGGTTAGGCGCCGAATGGAGAGCCATTCTTGAAGACTATGCCTTCACCCGACCCTCTGCTGTTTTGGCGAGATGAATTCCCTATTTTGAGCAGGGCAACTTATCTGGTCAATAATTCGCTGGGGGCTATGCCGCGTGCCGTTTACGACAGCCTCCGTGAATACGCGGACACATGGGCGACGCGAGGCGTGCGTGCCTGGGGCGAAGGTTGGTGGGGGATGAACGTGGAGGTCGGCAACGAGATCGCTACGATCATCGGTGCGCCGCCGGATACCGTTTCCATGCACCAAAACGTCACTTTGGCGCTTGGAATTTTGCTTTCTGCGTTCGACGATGACGATTTGCGTAACAAAGTGGTGATCGAAGCGGGCATTTTCCCTTCGGTTTACTACCTTCTACGTGGGATGCTCCCGCCGCATGTAGACCTTCACATGGTTGCCAGCCGAGACGGCGGTCTGAGCGTGTCGGAAGAAGACATCGTGGCAGCCATAGACGACCGTACACGGTTTGTGTTGGTGAGCCACGTGCTTTTCCGCACTGCCACCATCCTCCATCTACCGCCGATCATCGCACGCGCTCACCAAGTGGGCGCAGCGGTCATTGTGGATGGCTACCATGCGGCGGGCATCGTTCCTTTCAATGTCCAAGCACTAAACGTGGATTTTTACCTGGCGGGCGTGCTCAAATGGATGTGCGGCGGGCCGGGGGGAGTATTTCTTTACGCGCGTCCGGATTACCTTAAAACGCTTGAACCGCGTTTGACCGGTTGGATGGCCCACCGGCGTCCTTTTGCCTTTGAGGTGGACGATCTGGAGTGGCGCGAGGATGCTTTCCGTTTGCTCAATGGCACTCCGGCCATCGCCAGCCTTTACGCCAACCGCCCGGGCATCGAGATCATCAAACAAGTGGGTGTGGAAAATATCCGTCAAAAGTCTATGCGCCAAACGGCGTTGTTGGTCGAACTGGCTGACGCGGCGGGCTTTGAGGTGAATACGTTACGCGATCCGGCGCGGCGTGGCGGCACGGTGACGATCAATCCGCCGCACGCTTACGAAGTTTCCCGCGAGTTGTTGGCGCGCGACATTGTCATAGACTACCGTGCACAAGCGGGCATTCGCGTCTCACCGCATTTTTACAACACCGACGACGAAGTGCGCTTGGCAGTTGAAACAATGCAGGATATTCTGGACAGCGGCGCTTGGCAACAACACACTGGACACCAAGCGTTTGTGACCTGAAAGCGGAACGGGGCAACAACGGGTTATCTGTGTGGGGAGTGGAGACAAGATGTCTCCTGTATATGACATTAGCCGCACCATGGCGCCGACGTTGGCTGTGTGGCCGGGGGATGCGGCGTTTAGCGTGGCGCATGTGCTACGCCGAACCGAGGGCGCATCGGTCAATCTGACGACCGTCACCCTCAGTCCGCACACCGGCAGCCATGCGGACGCACCTTACCACTTCAACGATGACGATCTGCATCCCGCAGAAATGCCCCTAGAGCCATTCTTGGGGCCGGCGCACGTGGTCACGGTGACACGGCAGCACGGCGGCATCACCCCCCAGGACCTGGCCGCTCACGATGTGGCAGGTGTGCAGCGTTTGCTGCTTCATACCTGGGTGAGCACTGTGCCGGATGATGAATGGCCCCAGGATTTCCCGTATCCAACCGTAGCATTGGTGGACTGGCTGGCCGAGCAAGGTGCGGTTTTGCTGGGTGTAGACAGCCCTTCGGTGGACAGTTTCGACAGTCAGGAACTGCCCTGCCATCATCGTTTGCGCCAACGGGGGCTTTTTCACCTCGAAACGTTGCGGTTTGCGCATGTGCCGGACGGTGTGTATGAGCTGATTGCTTTGCCGCTCAAGATGGATCTGGCGTGCGGAAGCCCTGTGCGGGCTGTGCTGCGCTCTTTGGACGCGACGAGCCGTGCCTATGCGGATTGAGAGATGCCTAGGCGAGTGTTTGGGGTAAGTTTAGAAAAACACATGAACAATGGGGATTGTACTGCTGCGTCTGTGCCGCTTGTCATGCTGGTAGACGACGAGCGTGGGCTTTTGGAGCTTTTTGCCAACATGATCGCGCGTCTATTGGAGTGTGAAGTGATTCCTGTTGACGACGGAGCTACTGCGCTGGCTACGTTGGAGCACATCACACCGGATTTGCTGATTTTGGACTTGGGACTGCCGATGATTTCGGGAAACGAAGTGCTGCGTTATGTGCATAATATGCCGCGCTTGTCCCAGATGAAAGTGGTTGTCCTGACCGCGCGCCCGCACTTGATCTCCGAAATCGAGCCGCTGGGCATTGATGGTTGGTATACCAAACCCATCCATCCCCAAGATTTCTTGGATATGGTGCAAAAGATGTTGCCGCCGAACCGTTGTAACTAGGGGGGGGCTAACTGGCGCCCGCTTGGGCTTTTTCCAACAAATTACGCACGCTCACCCCGTGATAACTCCACTCGCAATTGATGCTGCACAGCTCTTCCAAAACGGGAATGGCTGCTGCATAGTATCCGCCGTTGACATAATTGCGCGCGTTGACGTATTTTTCCACGAAAATTGCTTCACCGAGCAGCGTATCTTCGATCTCGCCCAAATCGTTGGCGCGGTAAACGAGGTACACGCCACGCGCAAGTTGATCTTCGCCGTCTTCGTTCTGACCTCGCAGGTAGATTTTTCCTTGTTGCGTGAGCGCCTTGATCAGCGACGCGCGCACTTCTTCCGCGCGGTAGGTGGCATCAAGCGCCGTCAGCGCGTCTAGCCACTCGATGGCGTCCTCATAGTCAGCCAGCCGCATAGCCGTTTCCGCTTGTTCGTAAAAATAGGCGGGATCTTGTAGCGGGTTGAGCGTCGGAGTGGCGGGTTGTGTGGGCAGCGGGGTGAGCGTCGGCGTTCGCGTGAGCGTGGCAGTGGGGCGCGGTGTATCGGTGTAAGCGGCCAACGTGCGCGCTACGGCCAGTTGAATGGAGCTGTCTTGCGCGTACTGAGTGGGGGCGCGCAACGTTTCTACAATCCATGCAAAACGCGCTTCGGCCAGTTCTGCATAGCCGGCTTGCAAGTCCGAAACACCGGTC
>CAZZNC010000213.1:0-5272 GCA_964655405.1 uncultured Anaerolineaceae bacterium
CTATGTCGTCTTGTGACCAATAGGCCGTGTCATTGACAGCGACGGAGAGCGGCCCGTCGAAGTCGGCAACGAACGTGCCCCCTGCGCCCACCAAGAACACCGGCCCCCCGTCTATGCGGGCGACCAGCGCGCCGATGTTGGCGCCGGGGAGCGGGCAGCCTGCTTCGGCTGGCCCGAACACGGCCACGCCGTTCGGCCCCAGTTGCTGCACCGTGGTGCAGTCAATGTCCGGATAACCTTCGTCGGCGTGCGTTTCTACGCAATCCGGCCAGATGTCCACTGTCCCGCTGGCCGTGATGGTGAAGACTTGCCCCTTTTTCAACACCACGCCGGTATCGTGCCACACGCCATTGTCCGGCGGCACGAGGATCGGGTTTTCAACGGTGATGAACACCGTGAAGCTGCCGGAGTTGTCTTCCATGTATTCGATATCGTTGTTGGCAAACTGGAGCGTCCCGCTGCTCATGGCGGTGAAAGTGCCGCCCGTGCCCACCAGGAAGGGCGCCCCTTCGCCGACCCGTCCGATCAATGCACCGTTAGGCCCACCCGGGTAAGGGTAGTTGGCTTCGGCAGGGCCAAAGACTGTGACGCCGTTTGGCCCCATTTGTTCCACTTCGGCGCAGTCCAAATCGGGGTAGCCGACTTCCCATTTGCCATCTTCGCAGTTGGGCCAGATATTGACGGCCCCGCTGGCTGTGATGGTGAAAATGTCGCCCTCGTTCAGCCAAAGATTGGAGTTGATCCAGCCGAGGGCATAGCTGGGCACTTCCACCGTGATCGTCTGTGTGCCGCCGTCTTGCGCCAAACTCACCGCCGACGGCACCAGCAGCGCTATCAAGCCCAGGATCAAGAAAAATTTACGCATGGTTTCCACCCCTACCATAGCTAGAGCGTATCATTGCACCGTCGGTGTTGGCTCAGGGACAGGCGTTGTGTCCGGCGTGAGGTCAATGGCAATGACGATGGCGTGAAAGGCCCCGACATTGTCGGTAAACGTGTTGTCGTTCGGCCCGAGCATTAACTCACCGGCGGTCGTCGCGGTGAAAAAGCCGCCCGAACCGATGGCAAACGGTGCGCCGTCGCCAACGCGCCCCACAAGCCTCATGCAGTCCAACCCGTCTACGGTGCACTGTCCCCACTCCGGCAATGTGCGGCATTTGCAATCCCCCCAGTCGTCCCGACCGGCAGCAGCACAGTCGGCCTCGGAGTGTCCTTGCGGGCCTGTCCAGGGCATGGACTCAATGGTGCGTACCAGGCCGGAGCCAATGACCAGGTAGGTTTGTCCGGCTTCCAGCTCCACGCCGGTTGGCGTCCAGCGGTCTAGGGCGGGCACTTCCACCACTGAGGCGGAGATCAAGGCTTGGAAGGGCAAAAACTGGATCAGGGTGAAGCTGAAGGGGGTGGCTTCTCCCGGGCTTGCCATGATCGTCAGCCCGTTTTCCCCACCCAGCAAAATGATCGTTTGCTGGCCGGTGCTGATGATCTGGGTTTGGCCGTGTGCGGTAACAGCTACCGAGCCGACCACCACCATAAGCGTCATGTGGTCGTAGGGCTGCGCTTCAAGCACGAGCACCGTATTGTCGTCCACGCTGAGCGTGGCGCCGTTGACCGAAAAGTCCACGCGCACACCGTCCGGCGTTTCAAATCCCAATTTGTTCGGTGCACCCTGGCACGCCGGTTCGTCTCCGGAAGTGACCACAACGAACGCTTCCGGCCCTTCACCTTCGGTGACACGGGTCAGGTTCACATCGCCGAGCATGAGGAAGTGCGAAGGCGGCGTGTCTGCCGGTGCGTCTTCGGGAGCGGGGAAATCCAACGTGGCGACGCCCCATTCTTGCGCCTCGACATTGATCGGCGCGGTGTGGATGCTTTGCACGTCGTCCATGCTGACGCGGTCGCCCGGGTTGGCGAAAGTCACGTCGGCGTCGGCGCGCGGCATGAAGGCAATCGGCCCATGCACGTAGCACGCGCCTTCTCCGGGCGGACAAAGCTGCGCAATGCTTGCTTCCACCTCGGTCACGAACTCCGCGCACGTGGGGTCAACGTTATTTTGGGCGGCGGTGGGTGCGGGATGGGATACGGAAATGAGAGATAGGGCAATGAGCATAATGAGAATAAGACGTGATTTCATGTTTCCCTCACGAAAATAACGTTTGTTATAAAGGAACGTCGGATGATGTGGGAATAACGGAGACTGCAATGCCTCAATGCAAGGCTTGGTTGTGATGCGGGAGCCGCGGTGCCGAAAACCTCCTTACAACCTGTAGCTTTACCCAGCTTCGCATAGAATGTATGCTTATAATATATGAGCAGGTTATCGGGGGTTCAATGGTTCGCAGGTCATAGGTGAGGGGGGACGGCGGGTAAGACGTTATGCTTCGTGTAGCTCGAAACGCAGCGTGATCTTGCCCACACGGACGCAGTCACCGGCGCGCAAGATGCGTTTTTCCCCGTGCGCCAACTCTTGCTCGTTGAGCCAAGTCGGGTTGCGTTTCGCCAGCCCTTCCAGATAGTAGCGCCCCTTCTGTTCGGTGATCTGCGCGTGTTGGCGGGAGACGGTCTTGGCGTCCGGCAGCGCGCCCAAATTCACCGCGAGCGCCTCCGCGCTGGCGGGATTGCCCGCGCTGGGCCGCCCGATGATGGCCGGTTGCCAGCGGATATAGAATTCCTGGCCGGTCTGCTCCTCCACCAAAACGGCCACCTCCGCGCCCGTGATGCCCTGAAAGAAGCGCCCGCCGCGCCGCACGATTTGTTGACTGAGCCGCATCCTTTCGCGCTCGAAAACGAGCACGCTGCCGGTTTGGACGCCGAGCTGCTCCAATGTTTGGGTGGGTTCGAGCGGTTGGTTTTCACCCTGGCGCTTGAGCGTGTAGCTGCCTTCCAGCAAGTTGAACTCGCGGCGTATCTCCTCGATCAAGGCACGCACGGTAAGGTTGGTGCGAATCGAGGCTTCTTGTTCCGGCTCGTCGAAAAGCTCCGAAACGATAGTGACGTTGACGCGCTCGGCCATCGGTTAGCGTCCCCTTCGCTCGCGCGGACTGGCGGGTGTAGTTTCTTTGGCAGCTTCCGGCTCCGGTTCGGGCGGCGGATTGGTTTCCATGTACCAGCGCGCCGGTTCGCTGTAGTGCACGCGGATCTGTTCCACCCAGTGGTCGAGCGAGCCTTCCGTGTCGTTCTCGTCGTGCGGTAGCGCGGTTTGGATCAGCGCCACGCGCCCGGCTTTGACCACGTAGCCGCGCCCGGGGGGGAGTTCCTCACCGGAGCCGCGCACACGTCCGCCCAGCGCGCCCGCCGCGTCCGTGTCCAGCCCCAGCCCGTAGCGCGGGGCCACCACTTGCTTCATCCAATCGTCCATCGAGCGCAAAATGCCCATCGAGCCGCCGACCACGCAGTGCAGCCCCTCGGGGCCGAACTTGCGCGCCATGTCGGCCAGGTCGCGGTACTCCTGGGCGCGGGTGGGCGTGCCGACCACGTTGGGAAAGTCGTCGTAATTGTCCGCGATGACGAAAATTTCCGGTCGGGGTTCGCCTTCGGGACGCGCGGTGTACTCGTAGCGCAGCTTTTCGATCACGTCGTCCAGCGCGTCCTTTTCGGAAACGGTCGCCAACACGTGCGGCAGATCGCCGAGCGTGTGTTGCCCGCCGTATTTGAAGAAACGCTGCTGGAAGTCGATCAGCACCATTTGCACGTGTGCGGGGTCGTAACAGTGCGCCAGCGCCAACACCCAGGCGCGCAGCGCGGTCGTCTTGCCGCTGAGCGGCGGCCCCGTCACCACGAAATGCGGCCCGCGTTGGCGCAAGTCCAACATGGCCGGCTCCAGGTTCAAATCCTCCACGCCCAGGATCACCTGCACGCGCTCCGGCCCTGCGCCCAGCGGCGGCAACACCTCGCGCAGCGCGATCACTGGCCGCAGGATTTCGATGCCTTCCGGACGTGGCTTATCTTCCCAGGCGCGCGCCATCACGCGCGTGAGCATTTCCAGCTTGGAGGTGTCGTCCAGCCCCTCGGCCTCGTCTTCCACCGTCACGCTGACGGGCAGGGCGGTCTGGAACTCCAACGGCGTGCGTTCCACCGCCACAAAGCCGCGCCCGGGAATGTCGTCCACACCCGGGACGCCGCGCCCGACGATGTTGGCGTACTCGGTTTTGTCCGCCAACTTCAGCACCAGCCGCTCGGTGATCAGGCTGAAGAGTTTGCCCGGGAGCGCGCTGCCCTGTTCCGCCGTCACGACCAGGTGCACGCCGTAGGCGCGTCCGTCGCGCGCGATGCCCAGCAATTGGGGCATCAGCCGCTCGTAGTTTTCCTTGAACTCCGCGAAGTTGTCGATCACCAGCAAGATCGCTGGTTGGATGTCTTCCGGATGATTGGCGTTGTAGGTGCTGAGCGTGTCGGCGCGTGCCTGGCTGAAGAGCGCGCTACGCTCTTCCAGCACGCGCGCCAGCTTGCGCAGGAGCCGCTCCACGCGCTCCTCTTCCGAAGGCATGATCGAAGCGCCCCGATGCGGCAACGCTTCCAACACGTCCAGCCCGCGCCCGCCGAAGTCCAGCACGTAAACGTGCAGCTCCTCCGGCGAGTGCGTGGCGGCCAGGCTGGTGATCAGCGTGCGCAAAAAGACCGTCTTGCCCCAGCCGGAAGCGCCGAAGACCGCCGCGTGCCCGCGCGTCAGGTCGAGCGTCAAGCGCAGTTGCTCGGCGCGGATCGGGTTGTCTATCAGGCCGACGGGCGCGCGCATGGCCTCGGCCTCCCAGTCCACGCCGCGCCATGCGCCTTCGCCGCGCTGCCAGTCCCGCACGGCGGGGTTGAGCGGCAGCAGCGGGTTGGGTTCGTCCTCGTCGCCGATGTATTCCACGTCCAGCGGCAAACGCGCAGGGAGTGGATCCGGCCAGGGCTTTTTTTGCGGGGCGATGTCCTCGTTTTCCTCTGCCTGGCGGTGCATCAGCTCCACCAGCACGTCGGAGAGCGCGGGCGCTTCTTCCAGCGGGCCGCGACGCGCCTGGGCCAGTGTGCGGCGGCGGTTGAGCCAGATCACGGGCGGCTCGGTGTCAATGTCCGGGCCGGTGTACGGGCCGCCGGCGCGCGCCACCTGCATCAGCTCCACGTTTTCGTTGCCCACCTGCAAATAGGCGCGCCCGGGGATGTTGGGCGGCAAAAAGGCCGCGTCCGAGCGGCGCAATAGCTCGCGGCTGTCTTCCATCGTTTCCACGCGCAAACAGATGCGGAACTTCATGTTGGCGCG
Source organism: uncultured Anaerolineaceae bacterium (assembly GCA_964655405.1). Lineage (GTDB taxonomy): Bacteria > Chloroflexota > Anaerolineae > Aggregatilineales > Aggregatilineaceae > JALSSH01. The sequence continues at coordinate 5,237 of CAZZNC010000213.1, forward strand.
CATCTGGTCGGTGACCGCGCCGGCGGGGCGTTGCGT
>CAZZNC010000214.1:0-245 GCA_964655405.1 uncultured Anaerolineaceae bacterium
TGCTGGGCGAGGCCATCTTGGGCAAGACGCTTGAGGAGCTGCGCAGTTTCGACAAGCAGGAGTTGCTGGACATGCTCGGCATCACGCTAAGCCCCACGCGGCTCAAGTGCGCGTTGCTCTCGCTGAAGGTGCTCAAAGCCGGTGCATACGGCCTGACCGACTGGACGGGCGAGGACGACGACGCATGAGTGCCGCTGCCGTACCGCCCATGACCGACGCGCTGCGCGTGGTGTTGCGCCGCGCGC
>CAZZNC010000214.1:255-4732 GCA_964655405.1 uncultured Anaerolineaceae bacterium
GAAGCCGAACGCCGTCACAACGTCTATGTGGATGTGGAGCACTTGTTGCTGGGGCTGTTGCGTCAACCGGACGGGACGGCCTGGCAGCTTTTGCAGCAAGCGGGCGCGAACACCGACGCGCTTTATGCGCAGGTAGCCGACGCGGTCGGCATGGAACGCGCCGAGCCGAACGCCGTGCGCGGCTATAGCAAGACGGCGCAAACGGTGCTCACCCGCGCCACGCAAGAGGCGGGCGCGCTGGAGCACGAGGCGCTAGACACCGGCCATGTGCTTTTGGCGCTGCTGGCCGAACGTGACGGCGCGGTGCACGACGCGCTGAGCGCGTTGCCGCTGTCGCCGGAAGACGCGCGCGCCTTTCTGCAAGCCCATCCCCCCGCCGCCCCCACCGTCACGCCGGCGCGCACCGAGTTCGTGCTCGTGCCGGAACGCCCCAAGCGTGCTCCACAAGAGGGAAAAAGCGGGGTAGAACGGCTTTTGGGCAGCCGCTGGCTGTGGATATTGGGCGGGTTGGCGCTGCTGCGCTATTTGCTTTGGACGACTTCCGGCACGCAGCTTTTGGCGTTCGTGTTGGTGATAGGCGGCTGGGTCGTTTCGGTGGTGCTGCACGAGTTCGCGCACGCCATTGTTGCGTATTGGGGTGGGGATCACACGGTCAAGGACAAGGGCTATTTGACGCTGAACCCCCTCCGCTACACGCACCCGATGCTCAGCATCGCGCTGCCGCTGCTCTTCTTGGCGCTGGGAGGGATAGGCTTGCCCGGAGGCGCGGTGTACATCGAAACGCACCGGCTGCGCAGCAAATGGTGGCGTTCGGCGGTTTCGGCGGCGGGGCCAGCGGCCAACACGCTGCTGGCGATTTTGTTGGCGTTGCCCTTTGCGTTGGGGTGGGTGGATGTGTACCCCTTGTTGGCCGACTACACTTTTAACCGCATGACCACCGCCGACTTCTTTTGGGCTTCGATGGCCTTTTTGGCGCTTTTGCAAGTGACCGCCGTGCTTTTCAACTTGCTGCCGATTCCGCCGCTGGACGGTTACGGCATCATCGAGCCGTTGTTGGACGAACGCACGCGCGTTCAGTTTGCGCGCGTGGGCATGATGGGCATCTGGATTCTCTTCATGGCCTTTTGGTTCATCACGCCCATTTCCAACGCTTTTTGGGATATGATCTTCAGCATCACGACACGCATGGATATTCCCGCGTGGTTGGTGGTCATGGGGCGCGATCTGTTCATGTTTTGGCGTGTTCCACAATAGGGGATTTTGTACGCACGCAAGGAGCGAACGCCGATGCGTTATCTCACCGTCACCAGAACCGAAGAGCTTTCATCGGGGGAACGGGATGTTTTCGAGGTGGAAGGGCTTTTCGTGATCGTCTTCAACGTGGACGGGCGCTATTATGCCATCGAAGACCGCTGCACACATGAGGATTTGCCGTTGGAAGATGGGGAACTGGACGGCTACGAGCTGACGTGTCCCTATCACGGCGCGCGCTTCGATATTCGCACGGGCAAGGTGCTGGCGATGCCTGCCGTGCAAGATGTGCGCTGGTTTCCGACGCGCGTAGAGAACGGCGCAGTGCAGATCGGGCTGGAGGACGAGGACGCCTGACGGGAAATATCCCGCCAGGCGTGCGCATGTTGTTGCCCTTCGTTCATACGTTCATCGGGCGGCGCGCGCGAGGCCGTCGCGAGCGGTCAGCCGTAGGCGGGTCGCGAGCGGTGGCCGACGTGCGCGCCGCCGTTCCGACGAGCGTCCCTAATAACGGTAAACCGCCGCCAACATTTCGCCCCCGGGCACGGCGTCCCTGTCCACGACGTAGACCGTGCCGCCGTTGAGGAACGTTTGCACCGCCGCCACGTCCAGCAAGTCCTGATCCCCGGGTTGGCGTGCCGGATGCACGTGGACTTTGTGGCTATGGCCGCGATAAACGCCCCAGAGCTGCACATCCCGCGCCACGAAAAGCGTTTCGATGCGCCCCTCGTGCGCCGCCCGCACGATCTCAGCGGCGTTGTTGGAAGCTTCCCCCTCGCCACGTCCGGCGAGTTCCTCGTAACGCGCAACTGCTTCCGCCCGTGCACGCGCAAAGTACGGCTCGACCGCCGTCCAAGCGCGTTGATGCAGTTCCTTGTCGCTCAGTCCGTCGGGGCTGCCCGTGATGCCTTCTTCCAACAGGTGCGGATAGGTGTTGGCCTCGCGATAGATCGGCAGCAGATAGTCCACGCCTGCCAGCACCAGCGGAATATGCTTGTTGGCGATCAGCTCTCGCACACCGCGATCCACCATTTGGAAGTAGCGCAGGATGTCTTGCTTGTTGTCTACGTCCTGACTGCCGCCCGCGCCGTAGATGCCCGCGCCGCCACCTTTCACCGCCGAGCGCATGACCTTTTCGCGCTGGTCATATTGCAACGCTTCGGCGAGATTGGCCGGCACGTGTTCCAACGAGAGCGCCTGCACCTTGTCGCGTGAGCCTTCCAGCAGCCGCACTCCGTCTTGGCTCAAAGCCAACACGTAAAAATGCCCGTCTTCGCTCAGCAGCTCCAAGAGCGGCTTGAGGTGCAAGCGACGGCGCACGACCACCAATTCCTCAAAGCTCAGCGGCAGCCGGTAGTACGAAAAAAGCTCCGGCCCCACGAAGATCGCTAGCCCCTGGCTGACGCTGCGCCACAGGTCGGCGTCGTTGAGCAACGCTTGTGCCTTTTGGAGCAGTGCCTCGGCGTCCGGCACACGTGCGCCCACTGCGGCTAACTGCTCGGCAGCCTCGCGCAACAAATTCTTGAGTCGGATCGGGTTTTGTTGCGCGTCCGCACCGCGTGCCGTTGGCATGAAGATCGAAATGCACCATTCCCCTTCGGTTTCAGAAAGCGTTCGCAGCTCTTGCTGGGTCAAAACGTCCACGCTCGGTCTCCTTTCCGCAGCCAGAACATAAGGGACTTTCGCCGTGCTGCCAAACCAGGTAGTGCGCGTTTTTGAGCCGTGTTGAGCGTTGGCGGCTTATAGGGTTGGCGTCAAGGTGCTTGCGGCACGCTTTGCAGTTCTCCGGTCACCGGTGCGATCAGCGAGCCGTAGATCCAGCCTTCCGCGCCGTCTTCGGGCAGCGTGATGTGATACCAATCGCGGGCGGCGTTGGCGTCTTGCACAATGAGCAGCGTTCCGTTGGGCAACACGCCCGCTAGCTCGGCGTTGGTACTCGGCTCGGAGCGCAAATTGGCGGCGTTGGCTCCCGTGCTGACACGCACTACCACCGGCAACATCTCGGCGACGTTGGCGCGCTCGACGTCCGGCAGAGGCTCCCATGTGCTGTGCCGCTCGCTGACGCCTTTGCTGTCGCTGAGGTTGGCGCGTTTGCCGGTGCGGATGTCGTGGCGGAAGAGGTCCCAGGTCAATGTGCCGGGGGCTTCGTCCGTGTCGCGGATGTAGACGAGCTGGGTTTGGTCTGGGCTGAAGATGGGTTCGCGTTCGGCGATGCCCGGGGAAAGCGTGATATTGTGGGCATCGTGCTCGGGGTTGCATCCACCGCCGTTGTAAATGCAGTCGGCGGGCATGATGTAAATATCCGTTTCGTCGCCTTCGGTGGCATAGGCAATCCATTGCCCGTCAGGACTCCAATTGGGCGTGAAGCCGCGTGCGACGGAAATATCCTGCCCGTTGCTGATGTCATACGCGCGCACTTCGAAATGGATATCCTGGGGTTCGACAATGCTGCGGTTGTAAAGTAGATAGCGTCCGCTGGGGTCGAAGGATGCGCGGCTGGCGTTGGTGTCGAAGGTGGTCAACTGGGTAAGTTCGCCCGTGTTGATGTCGTAAAGATAGAAATTGAACGTTTCGCTAGGGTCGCGGTCGGAATAGATCACGACTTTGTCGCCGTCGGGATGCCAGTCACCGGCGTAATCTTGATGCACGCCGTCGCTGGGCACGAGTTCGTGGCTTTCGCCGCTGCGCAGATCGTAGACCGAAACGCTGGCCGTGCGTTCGCGGAGATCGCTTTGGCCGGCTTCTGGACGCCAGTCACCGGGGAACGCGCCGCCGCAGATGGTCGTATACATGATCTGCGTGCCGTCTGGATTCCACACGCCATCGCGTAGCCAGCAGCTCGGATCGTTTTCTTCCACCAGGTAGGTTTTTTCGCTCCCGTCTGCGTTGATCACGTAAAGACCGTCCTCGTCGCCAGCCACCAAACGGCCTGGTGGCACAGGGAAATCGTCGCCTTGCGCCAGGGTTGGCAGCGTCGCGCCCACCCACCCGAACGCCAACAGCACTCCGAGCACGGCTACAGCCTCACGCCATCGAGTCATCTACGTTTCGCTCCTTTGCCTCTCGTTGAAATATGCTCCCCGTTTGTGTGATTCTTTTATCGCGCGGGCGTGGGGAAATGTCAAGTTTGGAATGTGGATGGGATGGGACGATTTACATCTTGGGGGGGGGGGTGGAGGATTGAAGGGAGCGTTGTAGGTTGTGTCATTTTGGAATTGTTTGGATT
>CAZZNC010000214.1:4742-5264 GCA_964655405.1 uncultured Anaerolineaceae bacterium
TTTTTAGGGGGGGGGCGTGGGGGAATGGTGAGGTTGGAATGGGGATGGGGTGGGGCGGTTTACCTCTTGGGGGGGGGGGATGCAGATTGAAAGGGAGCGTTGTAGGTGCTGTCATTTTGCATTTGCTTGCATCTGCTAGGACAACCCATTGTGTTTGCGAACGTTAATGGCTTTCCATTTGATAGACGGGTGTTGCTGAATGCGTTCTTGGAGGGCCTCGTCGTCAGTTAGAATACTGGGATCAATATGCCCTGTATTCAGCAGCCGATCAAGAAATGCTTGTTCGGCTGCATTCAACGGGAGGACAACGGACAATGCTTCTTGACATGCTTCTACGAGCTTTGCCCCATATCCCTCGATATTTTTACGCTCTTGTGCTCGGAGCGTGGGGATAAGCTGGCTTTTTAGCTCTTTAGCGTCAAAATCCACATCGTCCGTTGAAACCGTGCGCCAATCTTTGTTATTCATCGCACCGTAAACGACGAACGCGAGGCGGAGTTTTTCTGGAACGAGGTCATCCAT
>CAZZNC010000215.1:0-5241 GCA_964655405.1 uncultured Anaerolineaceae bacterium
ATTCCTCACCGAGTGTTTGCACGACCTGCCCCGTTCGTGTATCCCAGATGTACGCAACGCGCTCTCCGCTTCCTCCCACGACCCGCGTCCCGTCCGGTGACCACGCCACATTGAGCACCCACGTCCCAGCGGCGTCTAACAGGCGTGGCTCGGCGGCCAAGTCGTTCGCATCGTAGAGCCACACGCCCAGCGAGCCGGCCACCGCCAACGTCTCTCCGTCCGGCGACCATGCGACATCACCGACCCAACCATCCCCCAAACGTGCCAGCTTGGTGACGCGCTCGACGTTCTCCAGCGTGATCGGCTCGCGGGTGGGCGTGGAAGGGCCTTGTGCCGCAGCGAAGTTTCCCGCCCCCAGCAACGTGACCAGCAGTGCCACCCACACCATGCACCGAATCGCAACGCGCCTATGTCTCAGCATGTCCCGCGCCCCCTTCACAGCCTCGCACACGCCCAAAGTGTAGCACCTCCGAAAATTGCGCGCTCGCCGTTCCGACGACGTTGTCTCACCTGCACACCAACCTGCCCTCCGTGCCTCGACACTCATATCATGCCATATTCGAGCGCACCTTTGCTTTTTTCGTGATAGAATGGGTTCATATCGCAAAGATCAAAACGGCTCAACGACACTCGACGTCGCCCCCCCCCCCACCACATGACACCCATAGCCTAAATGGAGAGCAAAAGCCGTGAGAAATTGGAGCATAGCCATTGCAAGCACTCTGATCGTGTTGTTGCTGGTCGGAGCATGTCCAACTGCAGCACAAGATAGCCCGGACTACCTGCCTATTACGCCGCAAAACGCCGGTCAGCTTACCGTGGTCGGCATGATCGGACGCGGCAAAAATAACGGTGCGGCCTGGTCGCCGGACGGCGCGACGGTCGCCGTTGCCAGCACAACCGGCGTGTGGGTATACGACGCTGCCGACTTCGACGCTCTTCCGCACTTGTTGGAAGGGGACAACGGAGAAGCCGAACGGGTTATTTTCAGTCCGGACGGCTCACTGCTCGCAGCGAGTGGCGCGGACGGGACAATCCGCCTGTGGGATGTGGCGACAGGCGTGCTCGTGCGCAAGCTGGACAGTGCCCCCGAAAACGTCAGGGGCTTGGCGTTTAGTCCCGACGGCACAACAATTGCTTCGGGCGGCAAAGACCACGTGATCTCTTTTTGGGACGTGGCAACAGGGGCACTCACCCAAACACTCGAAGGCCACGAACACCCTATCACCAGCATCGTCTTTAGTCCGGACGGATCATTACTGGCTTCCAGTGGTGGGCATGAGGACGGCACATTGCGCTTGTGGGACGTTGCGACGGGCGACAACCTAACGACAGTTGCCAAGCCGGTCAAGTGGACGACGCACCTGGTTTTCAGCCCCGATGGGACGCAATTGGTCGCCAGCGCAGCAGGGCAAGTTACTTTTCTGGATGTGGCAACGGGCCTGCAAAATATGGGAGAGTTGAACGATTGCGTCTGGCCGGTGCATGACCTGGCTTTCAGCCCTGATGGGGCTTGGTTAGCCATTGGCGGGGGCGACACAGGCATGACTTCGGCATACGGGTCGGGCAAAGTGCATTTGCTAGACACCACCTCCCCCCTGGCGGATGAAACAAGCTGTTCATTGCTCCCTACCCTAGCCATGGACTCCCATTGGGGCAGCTTGACCCATTTGGCGTTCAGTCCGGACAGCTCCATGCTGCTCGCAACCAGCCCCGGGAATGTTTCCTATCTGTGGACACTCGCCACCGGCGAGGGCCGACCTATCTTCGAGGACTATATTTCGGACGTGCTGAGCGTCCAATTCAGTCCCGATGGCACGTTGTTGGCGACCGGACATGACTATTGGGCTGGCGCCGTCCGCTTATGGGATTTTTCCAGCGGAAGGATGCTCCATACAGGGGCTGTTCCCGAAGCCTTCATCCGTCATTTGGCATTCAACCCGGCGGGCACACTTTTGAGCGCGGGGGGCTATGTTGATGGGCAAATTCGGTTGTGGAATATCGAAACCGGTCAGGCCGACGTGTTGCTAGGAAAACGCTTCGATGATTTTGGCGCAGGCGTGTTTAGCCCAGACGGCAGCTTATTTGCAGCGGCAAAAGCGCAGTCCATTGTGCTCTTCGATACAACGTCCTGGGAACAAATCGCAGAATGGGAAGGCCACACAGCAAAAGTAACCGGTGTGCTCTTCAGTCTCGACGGCACACGCCTTGTCTCCGCCGATGCAAACGGCTTCATCCGCGTATGGGATAGCCCAACCGGCACGGCATTGCAGGTCATCGCAGGGCATGACGGCGCCATCACCGACCTGGCCTTCACACCCGACGGGGCGTTGCTTGTCACGGCAGGACATGACGGCACTGTGCGCCTTTGGAACACAACAAGCTGGGAGGCCGTGACCGTGCTGCAAGCAAATACCGACGAAGTGGTCAATATAGCCATCAACCCGACCGGCACGGTATTGGCTTCGGCAAGCACAGACGGCAGCTTGCGCCTCTGGGACATCGCCACCGGCGAAATGTGTGTGGTTTTAGATGGCGGCTTCGGTTCTCCAAACGACACACGCGGACTTGCTTTCAGCCCCGACGGAACACGGTTAGCGTCTGGAAGCGCAGACGGCCTGGCGCGCTTGTGGGCCGTTCCCGACACCCATTGAGTGTATCGAATGTACAGACGGGTTGGCAGGCTGCCAGGGCAAGGCATGACAGCGAACCATTGATATAAGCCCCTGGCCTGGCCGGATGAGGAAGGTGGCGCGTACTGCAACACCGGTATACCCACCTCCTCCTGCCAACTGTGTCCCAATAGAGACACGGGCCGGACGATTTTCCGTCACGGCACAGCTTGCAACGTGCGTACTCCGTCCGCAGACTGCCCCCCCCAGCCTTCAGCGCCGCTCGGTGTGCGCACGCGCTTGGGCCCTCACCTCCAACATCGGAGGCACCCAGAGCGGATAAAAAGGTACTGCATTCGGGACTGTAAGATAATTCCGGAGTGTACCGAAGGGATCGTCGACCGCCACTCGATCCACGCAGATGCCCCAAACCGCTCCCAAACGGGTCAAATCGGCACATTTCCCCGTCGGCACAGCTCGGATGTGACTCCATTTTCCGCTGCGGAAACCGGCGGCAGGTGCAACAGTTCTTCCACCGTCATCACGTGGGCGATGATGACGAGCGCCATTGCAGGCGTGCCCTTCCAACACCTTCGCCCCACCCCATCCACCAGCCCCACAGCGACCGGTGCGTGCGTCCCCATGATAGCAAAATCGAAACCACTCTGTGCATGACGCGGCAACCGCCGCCGCCGGCACGCTATCCAGCGTATATTTCACATAAGGCGTCTTTCTCCTAGAACATGATTGCACTTTAACCTATGTGCGTGTACAATCGTTATATTCAACATTCGAGATATAGAATATAGCCTCCCAAAAAACTCGTTACCATGTGTTTGTCCTGGGGGACGCAGGAAAATTGTCATGAACGGGTCGAGGAAAAACAATAGACGCGATGAGACGGCTGTCCACGTCCACACCATGTAGTTGCAGTTGAGACCCATATCCTAAGCTAACAAAGAGGAGAACATGCTTACTATCAAAGTTCTGGGATCCGGTTGTCCGAATTGCAAACGTCTCGAAACAGAAACCCGCGCAGCATTGGATAGCGCGAATCCGAACATCGAATACGAAATCATTAAAGTAACAGATTATGCAGAGATCGCATCCTATAGCGTAATGAGTACGCCTGCGCTCGTCATTAACGAAAAAGTGGTGTCGGCAGGACGTATCCCGAAAGCAAAACAAATCGTCCAGTGGGCGCGTGAGATGCAAGAATAAAGCCCCCCAGGGTGATCATACGCCAGGCAACTCCCGCGCCTTTCCAGACGAAAAGAGCGTTCTTTTCTGACAAAATAACATTCACATTCACGGATGGCACAATACATGACAATCAAAGCTCACAGAACCGCCCTGTCTCGTCTAATCCCCGCCAGAAATGACCGTCGAAGTTTCAGCCTGTTAGGTTGCACAGCGGTACTCTGGTGGATCGCTTACCGCAATCTCCAGTCTTTGGCTGACGTGCTCACCTATGATCTGTTGGGTTTGAACGCTGACAGTCGCCTCGGCACGTCCGTGAACTTCTTTCTATACGATGTGCCCAAGATTCTGCTGCTGCTCTCCGGGATGATCTTCCTGATTACGGTGCTGCGCTCCTTCGTCACGCCGGATCAGACGCGGCGCTGGTTAGGTGGTCGGCGCGAGGGGGTAGGAAACGTGTTTGCGTCGCTGCTGGGCATCATCACACCGTTTTGCTCGTGTTCTGCAGTGCCGCTGTTCATCGGATTTGTTGAATCCGGTGTGCCGCTCGGGGTTACTTTTTCCTTCCTGGTTACCGCGCCCATGGTAAATGAAGTCGCCTTGGTGCTTCTGTTCGGGATGTTCGGGTGGAAAATCGCGGGCCTGTACCTTGTTTCCGGTGTCACCCTGGCGATTATCTCCGGCATCGTAATTGGGCGTTTGCATATGGAGCAACACGTCGAGAATTTTGTGTATCAGGTCAAGCTCAAAGGAGATCGTTCGGCCCTGTCAGATCAGCATCTCACCTGGACTGATCGCTTTATCCAGGCGCTCGGCAGCACGCGCGAAATCGTCGGTAAAGTATGGCCCTACGTCATCGTGGGCATCGCGATCGGGGCGGGCATTCATGGCTACGTACCCGATGATTTTATGGTGGACATCATGGGTAAAAGTGCATGGTGGTCTGTCCCTGCTGCTGTGCTCTTGGGTGTGCCCATGTACTCTAACGCCGCCGGTGTCATCCCGGTTGTCAGCGTGCTGCTAGATAAAGGGGCAACGCTGGGCACGGTACTGGCTTTTATGATGTCAGTTGTCGCGCTGAGCCTGCCCGAAATGATCATCCTGCGCCGCGTGCTGAAGATGCGCCTGATCATCACCTATCTTGCCATTCTGACCGGCGGCATCATAGCCACTGGATTTCTTTTCAACCTGGTTATGTGAGCGCACTGTTCGGCTATGTGGACGCCCCCATTGTCGCAAATGTGAGCGTGCCCCCGCGCGAAAGAAGCTACGACGCCCGGGGGGCAATGCTATGAACTTGGAGTGTGGTTCTCCGACGGCAAAACACGCGCGGTTTGCCCCTCCGCGCGCTTTACAGCGGCAAACGCTTCTCTCTACGGCACAGCTTGCAACGTGCGCACCCCGTCCGCCGACTGCACCGCCCACCCTT
>CAZZNC010000216.1:0-5226 GCA_964655405.1 uncultured Anaerolineaceae bacterium
TTCAAAGCCGGCGTGATGTACCAAAATCCGGACGCCGAAGTGCTGGTAAACTACATCCAATCCTTCAGCGATGTGGCGTTGGCATCGGCAGCGGCGGAAGCCATGTTGGATGAGGGCGCGGACATTCTGACCGGCACGGCGCAAATGGTGCCGGGTGCGGTCAACAAGACCAAAGAAGCTGGCGCGCTGTGGTTCGGCACGCAAGCCAACCAGACTTCGCTGGCGCCGGAGATCGTGGTCGCCAGCCAAGTTTACGACTGGTCCATTGCGCTCGATCCGATTGTGGACGACGTATTGGCAGGCGAGATCGACGGCGAGGCCTTCTCGCTGACGCTGGAAAACGAAGGGCTGTCCATCGAGTTCAACGAGGACTTCGAGTTGGACGAGGACGTGATGGCCCGCGCCGAGGAAATCATAGACGCCATCGTGGCGGGTGACATCAGCTTCGAGATCGACGAAGAGGGCAGCCTCAACGTGATCGAGGCCGAAGCCGAAGCCGAGTAAGCGTTGTCTTGAACGCAAACACGGGGACGCGGCGCAAAGCGCGCGGCGTCCCCGACGTTTATAGGTACAGTTTAGATTTTGGGACACTTTCTATAGTTTGCAAGAACCGAAGCACAGGGGCGAAGACGTGATGACCGAAAGCTCCACCTTGCTCCCCACTGAACAGCCACGCATTGATCATTTGGAAATGCGCGGCATCGTCAAACGCTTTCCGGGCGTGTTGGCCGCCGACCACGTGGATTTCGACGTGAAAGCTGGTGAAGTCCACGCACTTTTGGGCGAAAACGGCGCGGGAAAATCCACACTGATGAAGATTCTTTATGGACTGTACGCGCCCAACGAAGGCAATATCTACATCAACGACGAAAAAATCGAAATTCATTCTCCCGCCGACGCCATCGCACACGGGATCGGCATGGTGCATCAGCATTTCATGCTCGTGCCCACGCTGACGGTGGCCGAAAATGTCGCGCTGGGGCTGAAGTCTACGCGCGAGCCGTTGCTCGACCTAGACGTGGTTTCCGCGCGCATCGTGGCGCTTTCCGAGCGGTACGGCTTGCAGGTCAACCCGTCCACGCCGGTCTGGCAACTGGCAGTGGGCGAACGGCAGCGCGTGGAAATCATCAAGGCGCTGTATCGTGGCGCGGCGCTGCTGATCCTCGACGAACCGACCGCCGTGCTCACCCCGCAGGAAGTGGACGACCTCTTCCGCACATTGCGGCACTTGCTGGACGAGGGACATGCGTTGATCTTCATTTCCCACAAGCTACACGAAGTGCTAGCGATCAGCGACCGCATTACCGTTTTGCGCGACGGGCGCAAGGTGGGCACAATTCCGGCTTCTGGCGCCACCAAGCCGCAACTGGCGCGGATGATGGTGGGGCGCGAGGTGATTTTGCAATACAAAAAAGCCGCTGTGCCCCCGGGCGATGTGTTGTTGCGGCTGGAAGGCGTACACGCGCGCAGCGACCGCGACACCGAGGCGCTGCGCGGCGTGACGTTAGACGTGCGAGCCGGCGAGATTTTGGGATTGGCGGGCGTTTCCGGCAACGGGCAACGCGAGCTGGCCGAAGCCATCTTCGGCTTGCGCCCGATGACGGCAGGCAAGTTGTTCTTGGATGAGCACGATGTCACCAACAAGCCGCCGGCAGTGCTCAACCGGCTGGGCATGTCCTACATGCCCGAGGAACGCATGGTTGACGGCGTGATCAAAGACTTCACGGTCGCGGAAAATTTGATGCTGCAAGACCACGTCAATCCGCCTTTCGCCGTCAGTAAAATCTTCCTCAATCCGCGCGCCATCGCACAACATTGCGCCGAAATGATCCGCAGCTTCAACATCCGCACGCCCAGCCAAGAAACGCCGATCAAAAGCCTTTCCGGTGGCAACATCCAAAAGCTGGTGTTGGCGCGCGAGCTGGCGCGTGCGCCGCGCGTGTTGATCGCCGCCCAGCCCACGCGCGGAGTGGACATCGGCGCAACCGAGTACATCCACCAACGCTTGCTAGAGCAGCGGGCCAAAGGCACGGCTACGCTGCTCATTTCCGAGGACTTGGACGAAATTTTGGCGCTTTCGGACCGCATCGCGGTCATTTACGAGGGCGAGATCGTCGGCGTGGTGAACCGTGCCGATGCCGATGTGGAAACGCTCGGCTTGATGATGGCAGGCGCTAAACGTCAGGGAGAGCAGGTCGAGGAGACGGTATGAGCGATACGCCGTGTGTGGTCGTTAGTGGGGCGTCGCGCGGAATCGGTGCTGCCGCCGCGCGCATCCTGGCAGAAATGGGCGCGGCGGTCGTCGTGACCGCGCGCTCTGCCGTGCCGCTGGACGCCCTGGTGAGCGAAATTCGAGCAGCGGGCGGCCAAGCGTTTGCCATCGCGGGCGACATCGCCGACCCGAACACTGCACAGCGTTGTATCCAAGCCGCCATGGACAACTTCGGGCGACTGGACGCGGTGGTCAACAACGCGGCCATCATCGAACCCATCGCACGTTTGGCAGAAGTGGACGCAGAAGGTTGGCAACGGCTCTTCGATGTGAACGTGCTGGGCGCGGTGCTGCTGGCCCAAGCCGCACTGCCGCAACTGCGCGAACGTGGCGGGCGCGTGATTAACGTTTCCAGCGGAGCCGCCGTGCATCCGATCCGTAGCTGGGGCGCGTATTGTGCCAGCAAAGCCGCCCTGAACATGTTCAACGCGGCGCTTGCTGCCGAAGAACCGGAGATCACCGCCATTGCGCTGCGCCCGGGCGTGGTGGATACACCCATGCAAGAAGTGATCCGCAAGCAGGGGAAAGAGACGATGCCGCCGAAGGAATACGCGCAGTTCGTAGCGCTGCACCGTGCGCGACAATTGCTCTCTCCCAACCAACCGGGGCGTGCCATTGCACAGTTGGCGCTATACGCACCGCGTGCGTGGAGCGGAGAATTTGTGCATTGGGACGATCCGCGCATGGCAACGCTCGGCACCGACGCGCGCTGAAGACGCCCCGCATGGCAAAACCGCGCGGGGCGCGCCGTGCGCTCACCCCGCAGCATGTGCTACAGGGTGACCAGGCACGGGACGAGCAGCAGCAACGTTCCGGCGATCACCTGGCAAAAGAAACTCGCGGCCAAGCCGTGCCGCCAATGCACATAGCTGTAGAGAAAGTTCAACAGCACAATCGCTGTGCCCAGCACCACTCCAACCGCCGGAGCGTCCCCCAGCCCCAGCGACGGAAAAAACATCAGCACCGACCACACGCTCGCCAGGCCCGCCACAACAGGGATGCCATAAGCACGCTGCATGGCGCCGCGAAAAAACAGCGATTCGGCAATCGGCATCACGAACACGGTCGCCTGAAAAACCCAGCTATCCAGCAGCGGCGTGTCGCCCTGTCCCGCGCCAAAGAGCCGCTCGGAAACCGTGCGCAGCGTGTCTCCACCGGTCAGCATGAGCGCGCCGCCCGTGAACACCCCCAGCCCAATTCCCCACAACAAATCGCCCGGGTCGGTGACCTTGAGCCGGATGCCACTGCCCAGCAAAAACGCCATGCCGCCCATCGCAGCCATAAAGGCCCACAACAACACATAGCGTGTGTTGGCCTGCAAAGGCATCAGCCCCACGCTGAGCGCCATCGCCAGAATGTAGCCGAAAACCGGGTCGAGGTCGTGGCGCACGGGCGGTAGGGCGTCGGTTTCGTCGTCCTCGCCGTCCAAGCGCGGGATCGCTTGCGGCGGGTGTCCTGTCCGCAAACGCTGGCGCGGATACATGGGCCGACGCGGGGCAATGCTTTCCGGCTCCTCGGCAGGATCGTCGGGCGGGGACGACGACAAGCTCACAGCAGCACCTCGCGGAACGCTTGCAACGTTTGCTCGATGTGTTCAGCACCAACCCCATAGTGTGTAACCGCGCGGATGTGTTGATCGTCCATCGCCAGCACCAGCACGCCGCGTTCTGCCAACGCTGCCGCTATTGCGCGCGCGCCCATACGCGCCCCGTCGCTCAGTGTCACATAGACGATGTTCGTGCGCACACGCTCTGGCTCGAAGGTGAAATCGGGAAATTCGGCCAGCCCATCGGCCAAACGGCGCGCGTTGCGGTGATCGTCGGCCAATCGAGCGGGCATCTCTTCGAGCGCGATCAAGCCCGCCGCCGCCAAGATACCCACCTGTCGCATCCCACCACCAACGATTTTACGCATCCGTCGCGCCCGCGTGATGAACGCCTGCGAACCGACCAACACCGACCCCACCGGCGCGCACAAACCCTTGGAAAGGCAAAAGGTCACGCTGTCCGCTGCCGCCACCAAATCGGCCACGTCGCAGCCCAGCGCGGTCACTGCGTTGAAGAGCCGCGCGCCGTCCACGTGCAATACAGCGTCGTGGGCGTGCGCCAACGCCCCCACTGCGTCCATGTACGCTTTGGGAACGGGCGTGCCGGTCATCGAGCCTTGCGCATTTTCCAATGCAATCAAGCGCGTGGGCGGGTAGTGGATGTTATCTCCGCGAATGGCCGCGCGGATCGTTTCCAACGGGATCGTGCCGTCTTCCAACACGGGCAAAGGGTGCGGATGCACACCACCCAGCGCAGCCACCCCGCCCGCCTCGTATACGAAAGTATGCGCCGTATCCCCCAAAATCATCTCGTCGCCACGTCCGCAATGGGCTAGCACGGCCACCAAATTCCCCATTGTGCCGCTGGCGACGAACAGCCCCGCTTCCTTGCCCAAACGTTGCGCTGCCACTGCTTCCAGACGATTGACCGTCGGGTCTTCGCCGAAAACGTCGTCACCGACGGGCGCTTCGGCCATCGCACGCCGCATAGCAGGCGTCGGCTGGGTCACCGTGTCGCTTCGCAGATCGATTGTTTCCATCACGCTCACACTCCCCTAACAAGACGCCCGACGCGGGCAACGTCGGGCGAAATAGCACAAACACAGAACGCCTTGTTCAAAAGACGTGCATTAAAACGCTCGAGCCGACCAAACACAGACACGCCACCAATAACCCAACCACAACGAGTATCAATTCAACCGTCGAAAACACGGCAAACAACGACGGAATGAAAACAATCGCCTTGACCAGGTTTGCCAGCCAGCTCGGGACTTCGTCGGCGTCCGCGAATTCGGTCGGCGCGCCAACGTATTCGAGTGCGTCGCCTTCGGGCGTCTCGTCATGCGGTGCAGAATTCGGCGGAACGTCGCCCATGGTTTACTCCGAGCCCAACACCCCAACGGCTTAG
>CAZZNC010000217.1:0-5212 GCA_964655405.1 uncultured Anaerolineaceae bacterium
GAGTTGCTGCGCCACTTGAGCCAAAAGAACGCCATAGACGCCGAGGCCAAAGACATGGTGGCAACGCTGGCATTTTGCTTGCAGGGCATTGAAGATGGAATTGAGAAGTCCGCAGAAGTGTGGGAAAAGCGCGACTACTGGGTCAAGGCGGAACGTTTGCGCCAAAAATGGGCCTGGGCGGGGAACACCGCCGCCACGTTGGAACAGATCGTGCGCGAGGAAAATTGGGACGCTTTGCCCCAGGTGATGGCGGCACTGCTGCCGCACTTTTCGGAGATTAAGATTTTGCGCTTCACGCGCGACTCCATCACGTGGCAGGGAGCATACCGCCGGCTCCGTGAGCGCCTGGGTTGAAAATGTGGCCGGTTTCGGCCTGCGAATGTGTAGGAGCGCGTGTCTTGTCAATCGAAACCCTTCTTTCCGTTCTCGGCGTGGTGTTTGCGTCGGGAGTGCTTATCTGGATAGCGGACTATGCCGACCGGCGTCATGCACGCTGGGCACGTTGGACGGTGCGGCTCATTGTGTGGGGCATGGCTTTGGTTTACCTGTTAATTGGGGTGGGGGATCTACTTTTCGCCTACGCTGATCCCAAGAGTGCGGATGCTCCGTCGGTATCGGTGGCTTGGAGGGGCTTTGCGCTTTCCGTGTTGCTGGCGATGGGAAGCGTCGCGTTGACGTTTGCTGCCGTGCGTCATCGGCTGACGCGGATTTTTCCTGCTTATCGGCCCCACGTGCCCGTTGCGCCGACTGCGGAAGCCGAGACGCCGCCGTCTTTGACCTCGCAGGAAGGCGAGTTGCTCTTTCCTCAGCAGCTCGGATACTTCACCGACCGCACGGCGAGAGCGTCAGTACCTGTAGCGCAGCCTGCGGCGATGTCTGCTCCCAACCCAACAGTGCGGGGCTTCAACCCGCAATCGGAAGTCCACGCGCTGGCTGCCATCCTGATCGTGGGGGCGCTGGGGGAGCAGTTCATGAGTTTCGTGCTGGGCGGGGGGCTTTCCGGTGTGGCCGAGGAATTCGCGAGCGGCATCAGCATCGGCGATTTGCTGATCAATGCGTTGCCTATGGTGCTGCTGCCGTTTATCGGCGTGGGGTTGGGCACACGACGCACGTGGCGGCAAGCCTTACAGCGTTTGGGGCTGGAGCGGCTGAGTTGGGATAGCGTGCGCTTGGCGCTCGGTGTAACTTTTGCGCTGTTGCTCTGGTTGGTGTTCGTGGGCATGTTGTGGCAAATGCTCGTGCCGAACGACCTTTTTGAGAAGCAGACCCAGGCCTCCGACGCGCTTGCCAATAGCGTGACCACTTTGGGGGTAGCCTTTACGTTGGCGGCAACAGCAGCCGTCGGCGAGGAGATCACATTTCGCGGTGCGTTGCAACCCGTCTTTGGCTTCTGGCCGACGGCGCTGTGCTTCACACTCTTTCATGCGCAATACACGTTTACTCCGGCCTGGCTCTTGATTTTCGGCGTGGCGGTTGCTTTGGGCTGGGTGCGGCAACGCTACAATACGACGACCTCGATCTTGACCCATTTCCTCTACAATTTCGTCCAATTGTTGATCGCTATATCCGTGCCCGCGTTCTTCTGAGCGTAGGAGTGTCGTTGCTGTGTCATTCGAAGAGGCGCTTGCCGAATTTTCATTGGAAAGCCGCGCGTTGGGGCGAGTGATGCCCGTGCGCTTGGTGTTGCCGCCGCGTTACACGGCGCAGCCTGTCGAACCCTATTCGGTGCTCTACTTTTTGCATCCCTGGGGACTCAGCCCGCGCTACGTCACCGACAAATTGCACATCCACGAGCATTTGTGGCAAGGGGTGCTAGAAGGTGCGCTGCCGCCGATGGTGATCGTGTTGCCTACCGGCCACAAGAGCTTTTACCTCAATGCGGCTGACCCTCCGGGGCACGACTGGGCCGCTGTGCTGAACGCCAACGAGCGTTTTTTCGAGAATGCGTTGGAAGAATATGGGCGCTATGGGGACTATTTTCTGCAAGAAGTGATCCCCTACGTGGAGCAGCATTACCCGGTGCGGCGCGATGGGGCAGGGCGCGCCATCGGTGGAATTTCGATGGGCGGCGCGGGGGCTGCGGTGCACGCCTTGCGCGCGCCGGAGCAATTTTGCGCATTGGGCATCCACAGTCCGGCGCTTTTTAGCGGCCCACCAGAAAACGGCGGCCCACCCTGGATATTTGGGTTGGAGCAAGAAACGTTCGAAGCGCGCGATCCGGTGGCGTTGGCGCACACGCTGTCTCCGGAAACGGCACCGCGCATCTTTCTGGACACGGGCGACCGTGACCCGATGCGCGCGGAAGTGGAGCGGCTGCACCGCGCCCTAGCCGAACGCGGCATCCCGCACGTTTACGAGGTGCCCGCCGGTGGACACGACAAAACCTATTGGGAGCCGCGTATGCGCGCGTATTTGGCTTTTTACGGGCGGGATTGGTGATGCACGTTTAGCCGGCCCGTTCAGCTTGGGGCGTGCGGCGCTCGGTGTAAAAAGGATGTCCGGGCACTTCGTGATGTTCGCGGCAGCGTGCTTCGTAGGATTCCTTCGCGCCGATCCAAATCAGCGGCGCGTCGTAAGGGGCTGGCTCTCCATTCACCAGGCGTTGGGAACGGCTGGCTTGCTCTCCGCAAACGAGGCAAATGGCGTGCAGCTTTTGCACTTCGTCCGCCATGCAGAGCAGCGCCGGCATCGCACCGAACGGCTCACCGCGAAAGTCCATGTCCAGGCCAGCCACGATCACGCGAACCCCGCGCGCGGCCAACACTTCGACAACCCGCACGATTTCGGCGTCGAAGAATTGTGCTTCGTCAATGGCAACGACGGTGGTTTCTGGGCGCACGCGATCCAAAATTTCCTGGGCGTTTTTGACCGATTGGGCCTCGTGTCCCTGGCCGTTGTGAGACGTGACACGCTGCATCACATAGCGCGTATCCAATCTCGGCTTGAAGACCTCGACGTTTTGTTTGGCGATGATGGCGCGCCGCACACGTCGGATCAACTCTTCCGTTTTGCCGCTGAACATGCTCCCGCAAATGACCTCCACCCGTCCGCTGTGGTGTCGCATGTTTCCCTCCTCAAAAGGCGCATCACGAGACTACCGAATGTGCACAAAGAAAAGGGCAGGTTGTTGGCTGCCTGCCCTCATTTTCTCTTGCTACGCTTTGGTAGGCCGCTTTTACTCGGCGGCAGTCGGTTCGGGAATTTCGTAACCGCGCGCGCGCAAGGCTTTTTTGGTGTCGGCGAGCACTTTGCGCCCGATGCCGGAAATGGCTAGCACCGCCTCGTCCCCGCCTTCGGCAAAGCGCGAAAGCAAGTCGCCGATGACGGAGATGCCGTTATCAATGTAGACGTTGGTATAGCGCTTGTCCAATCCCAATTCGGCAATTGGCACGTCCGGCGATGTGCGCGACATTTCGCGGGCCTGGGATTCGGCCAACATCTTGTCGCGGACTTGCAAACGCTTCATGAAGCGATCCACCTGGCCTTCGGTGTCCACGATGCGCTGTTCGCCGGTGTAGAAGGGGTGGCAAGCAGAGCAGACATCGGTGCGGATTTCGGGCACGGTGGCCCCAACCGTCCACGTATTGCCGCACGCGCACGTCACGCGCGCTTCGGGATACCACTTGGGATGAATTTTTTCTCGCATGGTGTTTACTTCTTAACCTTTCCTGTCACGGTTCCCTGGTGTGCAGGGGGATGCGTGACGGCCCTTACGGTTTGTGTACGTGAAAACCAGGCGTAATTTTAGGCCTGGGGAGTTTCGGTCGGTGTTTGGAGCTGTTCGGGTGGGTAAACGCTGATGGATTTGCGCCCGCCTTTGCCGGTTTCAAAGACCACGTGGCCTTCGATGGTGGCAAAGATCGTGTGATCGCGGCCCATGCTCACGTTTTCGCCCGGGTGAAATTTGGTACCACGCTGACGCACGATGATATTGCCCGGGATGACATATTCACCGCCGAACTTCTTCACGCCCAGACGCTTGCTGTTGCTATCCCGACCGTTGCGGGTCGAACCGCCACCTTTTTTGTGTGCCATGTTTGCGCTCCCTCACTCACGCTGTGATTTCGTCAATCCGCAAACGGGTGAAATACTGGCGGTGGCCCCGACGCCGACGATAGCGTTCTTTGGGCTTGTATTTCCACACCAAGACTTTGCGGTCGCGCCCTTGTTTGACTACGGTTGCTTTGACCGTCGCACCATCAACCACCGGCTGCCCGATAATCAGTTCGCCCTCGTCGGGGGCCACCAACAGCACGTCGGTCAGCTCGATAGCTTCGCCTTCCGCATACGGCAGCCGTTCGACATCCAGCTCTAACCCTGGCTCGACGCGATATTGCCGACCGCCGGTCCGCAAAATTGCATACATCTTTTGTCTCCAATCTTCGCTTTGCCACCGCTGGCAGCCGGCCCGCACTTCCAGCCACCCCAGCGGGGAAAATTGGCGTTGCGCGCGAATAGAAATAAGGCCCTGGCACAGCCAGGGAAACCCGCGCGTATTATAGCTGTGGGGCCAGGCAGCGTCAATGCCGGTTTGATTGCGTGAGCGCAGGTTATGCGTTGTACATGCAGTACAGCTTACAGCATGTAACACGGTTGCGCTGATCTATGGATGCTTGTAAAATCGCTTAGTAGTGATGTGATAAGCCAAACGAGAAGAGTCTATGTCGACGCGACGATTTGATGATGAGCTGGCCGGAGACGTGCCTTCTGGCGTTCCCTCATCACCTGCTGCACAACGTCGAATTTCTCCTTCTGGCGCAGCCCAACGTCAAGGCGGCGCGGCCAGTCGGCACGCCAGTGCCCACATGCCGCGCACATTGGCTCAGGTGCTCAGCGAAGCCAACAATATGGTGGTGCGTGGCGATCTGACCGAATATGTGCCGCTGCCTACCGGTTTTGATCCCCTTGATGGATTGATCGGTGGCGGGTTGCGCAAGACGGAGCTGGTTCTACTCGGCGGGGCGCAAGGCATCGGCAAGACAATCGCTTCGTTGCAGATGGCGCGCAATATTGCCATGCGCAACAATCAATATGCGTTTTATCTTTCTTACGAACACACCGAAACGCATTTGATGAACCGTTTGTTGTGCTTAGAAAGCGTCAATCCGCCGGAAATAGAGGTCAAAAGCGGGGTGCGGCTCAAGGACCTTTACGACATTGTGATCTCGGAGCGCGCCAAAAGCACGCTGCGTGGCGGCACCGATTCGCTCCA
>CAZZNC010000218.1:0-5165 GCA_964655405.1 uncultured Anaerolineaceae bacterium
TGGGGCAGCGCCCCACAAACACGCTCTGCACACTGCGCTAGTAGTTCACGCTGGTGTCGCGGATCACCACGTCGTCGAAATAGGCCACCGTGTGCGGCCCCACGCCCATCGCCACCGTGCCGCCGAGCAAATCCGCGTCTTGCAGCGCCGTGATAAAACGCCCGTCCGCAAAAAACGCCACCCGATCCCCCAGCGCCACAATGATCAGCTCGTGCCAACCGTCGGCGGTGTGTTCCAACGGCATCTTGGCGAGCACACGCTTGTCGGTAGCCGTGTTAGCGCGTGCCACCAACGTCAACGTGCCGTCCGGCTCTTTGACCACGTCCATTTGATACTGGTTCAGGCTGGAGCCGGTGACGCTGGGCACAGAACGCACCCCGATCCACGCCACGCTTTGCGCCGGCGTCTCGTCCGGCAAGCGCACGAACGCCCGCATATAGACATCGGTCGAATCGCGGAAGGTGACCCTGTCCGTGCCCTGGCCGAAAACGTGGCCGGTGGTATCCATCGCACGGCGGAAACGCCGGTACACTTCCTGCTCTTCCGCGCTCAGGACATAGTAGGTAGCGTGCTCCGGATTGTTCGGGTCGCGCATGACTTCGCCCGGGTCGGTGTCCCACCAAACGCCAGTGGCGCGATCCGGTTCGAAAAGGTCGTACCAATCGCTCAGCCCGTCGCGGATGACGCGCTTTTCCAACGCATCGAGCACCTGAAACGCAAAATCCGCGTTGGCGGTGCGCGCGACCTTTGTCTTTGCGAACAAGCAATCGTCCACACGCAGCACGTCGTAAGCGTTGAGCGTTTGGAAGTGCATGGCGCCTGCCGGCGGCGCATCCTTGATCACCTCGTCGAAGATCGGCTCGCCCTGACGGTAGATCATCAAGTGATCGCCGGAAAGCAACACCACGAAGTCGAACCACTGGCCGCGCGCGTAGTAGTTGGTGCGCTTCCAACTCGCCAGCACCGCGCCGTCGCCGCCCAGTTGCTCGATCTCCATGTGGCCGCCGTCCATCGTCAGCCGATAGCGTCCGGCGCCGCTGTCGCGCAGCAACACGGTGAAGCCGCCCGTTTCGCTATAGAGGCGACAAGCCAGCAGCATACTTTCCAGCGGCGGCACTTGCGGGGTCAGCTCGGCGCCCTGGGTCATGCGCACATACTGGTTGCCGTCGCCTTCTGTGCCCAGCTCCACGCTTAACGCACCGGCCACCTGCCACGTTTCGGGGAAGCTCGAACCCTCGAAATGCTCGCTAGCACGTTCAGGGCGCTGGATGACGATGTCGTCAAAGGCCACCGGATCACTTACGGCGCTGAGCGTTTGCAACAAAATCGCGCCGCTGTCCGGCAAGGGCGAAGGCTTGTCGTCCACACGCATCCGCAGCACGTTGTCTATGTAGACGAAAATGCGCCCGCCCTCGCTCCAGATGCGCACGTCGTACCAACGCCCGCTCTGGATATCGGCGCCGCGCCAGTCGCGCAAGACCTGCTCGGTGCTGCGCGTGACCGGCCCGGGCTGGCCGCGTTTGAGCGCCGCATAGCCGGAAAGCAGCTCCAACACGTAGTAGCCCTGTTCGCCCTGGCGGAAGACGATGCGCCCGACGCTGCTGCCTTCCAGCAAGTTGACGCGCATTCCGATCAGCACAGCGGGCAAGCCTTCCCGTTTCCATTCCGGCGACTTGCGCCCCAGAATCTCCAGCGAGCTATCCAGGCCGGACTGACCGATCAAGGCCATGTTGCCGCTTTCGGAGGAAAGCTGCCAGCGTGTGGGGTCATAATCCCAGCCGTCCAGCGGATTTTTGCCTTCCATATCCTGCAAATACGGCAGCGCGCCCACCGGCATCGGCGTCGGGGACGGGATGGCAGTTGGCGGCGTGGTGGGGAGCAGCGTAGGGGTGGCCGGTAACGGGGTCGGCGTGGGGTGGTAATACGTGAAGTCATAAACCGCCCGCTCGGTCGTGTTGCCGTCCTCTTCCTGCCAACTGAAGGCGCGCCCCTGATAGTCAAACGCACGCACGATCACACGCACTTCCCCATCAATGTCGGTGGCGGGCACGCGCACCGGTTGGGGCAACGGCGGGGGCACGATGAAGCGCGCTTGCAACAAATTGGTGCGGGCGTCCACAAAGTCAAAGCGGTATTCGCTGATGATCTTTTCGCCTTGCGCCTGCACGACCACCTCAACCATATCTTCTGCCGCGTCCACCGTCACAGACTCGATCTCCACGCGCACATGAATCGGCGTTGGCGTCGCGGTGGGCGTGTCGGTGGAAGTAGCCGTTGGGGTGCGCGTGGGCGTATCGGTAGGCGTCGCGGTCGGCGTGCTGGTGAGCGTGTTGGTCGGCGTATGCGTTGGTGTGTCCGTGTCGGTGGGCGTGTGCGTCGGCGTGGCGGTCAGGGTCTCGGTGGGAGTAACCGTCGGCGTGCCGGTGAGCGTCGCCGTTGGGGTGCGTGTGGGCGTGTCGGTGCGGGTGGGAGACGCTGCCGGTGTGTTTGTCAACGGCAGCGGCGAAGGCGTCAGCGAGGGCAACACAGCAACCGCCGTCGCCACGCTCAGCGCGTCCAACGGCTGCGGCAAAAGCGCCAACGGCGACGTGCCCACCACGTTAACCAGCGCGTTCACGTTCAGGATGCGGCGCGGCAAACTGGGCGGCTCGGTGGCCTGGAGCGCCTCGTCAAGCTGCACATGCGTCGTGTAGCCGGTGGGCACGGTGTAGGCCACACCACCATAGGACACCAGGGCCTGCCCGCTCAGCACATTGACCGACAAATAGCCGCCCGGGCGTGCTCGCAAGAGGGCCGTGCTGCTGAGTTCGAGCGCCGCGCCATTGACCGTAAAGTGCACCGTATAGCCGGAGGGCACTTGCACGTAAAGCGCGGTGGGCGGCTCTTGGGAACACGAGGCCGGATCGGAGGCGGTGTGCAGCGTAAAGTCGCGCATCTGCGCGTCGTGCGGCGTCAGCAGCACATCGCCCACCATGAGAAAAGTAGCGGTCTGGTCGGCGGGAAGGTCGATGCGGGCGCGCAACACCGCTACGCCCCATGTCCCATTTTGCGTATCCAGCCCGCCGGTGCGCAGCGCCTTGAGCGCGCTCAGCGGCAACCGGTCCCCTGGCGAGGAAAAGCGCGGCAAAGGTTCTTCATCGCTCCACAAGCTCACCGCCGGAGCGATCAAGCACGCGCTGTCCGGCGCCACATCGGCGCAAGCCGGCGGCAACACTTCCAGCGCCGTCTGTACAATCTGCGCGCACGTGTGCGGCACAGCAGTCGGGGCGGCGGCCTGCTCGGCTCCGCGTGAAGTCCAGAAAACGCCCAGTGCGCCCAGCGCCAACAGAACGATCAACACCACGCCAACCAACGATGCACGTTTGCCATCGCCCAACACGGGCAAGGTGGAAGAAATGTAACTTGCCATGCGGCGACGGGTGGCCGCAAAGCGCGTCGCCGAAGGGAGCGCATCCGGCGTGGCAGCAGGCGAGCGCGTCACCGCTTTACGTTTGGCTTCCAGCTCAGCGATGGTGCGGGCGGCGACTTCTTGCAGATGTTTGGGCGTGTTGGTCACCGCGCCGCCGATGGCACGGGACAAGTCCTCGGCCATATCCAACGCGGTCTGATAGCGGTCGTTGGGTTCTTTCGCCATCGCACGTTGGATGACTTTGTCCACCGATTCCGGCAGCTCTGCGTTGAATTGGTGCGCCGAAGGAACAGGATCGTTGATGTGCTTGAGGATGATGGCGATAGGCGTTTCGGCCTGGTAGGGCAGCTTGCCTGTGAGCATCTCGAAGAGCATCACGCCCAGCGCGTAAATGTCCACGCGCCCGTCCACGTTTAGCCCCATACCCTGCTCCGGCGCCATGTACCCCGGCGTGCCGACGGCCATGCCGCTCGCGGTGAGGCCCTGCGTGCCTTCCACCATGCGCGCGATGCCGAAGTCGGTCAAGAAGGCGTTGCCTTCGGAATCCACCATGATATTGGACGGTTTGATGTCCCGATGGATGACCCCTTGTCGGTGCGCGTAGTCCAACGCCGAAGCGATCTGGCGGATGAGGAAGACCACTTCATCCAGGCGCAACGGCTCACGCTTCAAAATATCCTTGAGCGTGCCGGTCGGCATATAGCGCATGACAATATAGGGCGGGTCGTGCTCTCCATTGTAATCGTAGACGGGCAAGATATGCGGATGTTCGAGCTTGGCGATCAAGCGGGCTTCGCGTCGGAAACGGTCGAGCGAGGTTTGCTCCGAGGAAATGGCCTTATGAATAATTTTGATCGCCACCATACGGTCCATATTGGCTTGGCGCGCACGGTAAACCGTTGCCATGCCACCGCGCCCAATTTCATCCAAAATCTCATAGGGGCCGAGCTTCGAGCCGATCATCGTGCTGCACCGCCTACTCGTTGGGGACACACGTGCGTAGAGTTGTATGCCTAAGTTGCTGGAATTGTAGCACATCTTGAAGGGGACGTGAAACGCCGAGACAGGACAAGCCCCCAGCGAGCACGCCACCTAACGTGATGCGCTGACCTGGCGCGTACCGTCTGCGCAGGGCAATACCCTTCAAGAAGAGAAAACCATTGCGTTTTGTGCGCAAAGAGGGGATATTTGTACACGCAAGACACAATGCACATAGTCGGGGGAAACGAGCATGTCTCAGATCACAGTGCGCCAGGCTACGTTGGCCGACGCTGCCCACATCACCGCGCTACACAACGCCAACATCCCGCAATGGACGCGCGACACCGGCGCAGGCTCGCCGGAGGTGGCCGCGTATGAAGAGCTGACGCTGTACGAGCGTTGGCGCGTGGGAGGCCCTTGGGCCAGCGTGGAAATGTGCGCGGTGCATGTGGCAAATTTGCTGCGCGCAGGGGACGGTATTCCCCTTGTGGCGGAGGTCGAAGGACAAGTCGGCGCAGAAGCAGAAATTTTCATCTGGCGGGAGGCTGAACCCTTCGGCCACCACATCAACATCAGCAAACTGACCGTGCATCCGGATTTTGCGGAGCAGGGGTTGGCCAGCGCCTTGCTCGCGTATATCGTCAACATCGGGCAAGCGATCCACTGCAAACGCATCACGGTTGCCGATGGAGAAGCCGACGCCGCGCTATATGAACATCACCACTTCGCACGCGCGCATCAGGGGCAAGAAGTGCTGATCGCCGCGCAGGAAATG
>CAZZNC010000219.1:0-1634 GCA_964655405.1 uncultured Anaerolineaceae bacterium
TGGCGCAGGGTTACGTGGCCGTGACACCGGTTCACATGGATATGACCCATTATGCCATTTTGCGCGCGATGCAGGGGGGACAACTGGAAAAATTGCGTGCAGGGGAGCTGCCGGAAGGGTAGCTCCCCCGCTGCGTAGCGTGTTCGTGAGGCGGCTACGAGGCTACGACGATGCTGCCCACCAGACGGCGGAGCACTTGTTCACATTCTTCCTCGGTTGCGGTACGGGCTTCGCTGTCGTAGGGTGAAAGCGAAACGGCCAGGTAGCGGCCCGTCTCCGGCACGAAAAGGGTCAGCGCCCCATAAGCGCTGGGGATGTCGGCGGTTTCATAGACGGTTTTTCCGTTGAGCGTGCTGGGCGTGAGCTGGACGTTTGCAGCCAAGTCCGCGTCCCAGCGTTCGGCGATCACGTCGGCTAACGGCTTTTCCTGGGCGTTGGGATAGGCTTCGATGTAGATATAGTACGCTCCGTTGCCGTCGTCCAAGTTGGAATAGATGTAAACGGTTTCCCCTTCTTCTGAAACCGACCACGTCGTCGGATAGCGGAAGGTGAGTCCTAGAGCGGCGGACGAGAATTCTGCCCACCCTTCCAACGAGGATGTTTCTTGGGTGGCGGGGGGCGTGATGGTGGCGCCCGTCGCTTCGCTGTGGAATTCTTCCCCGAACGAACCGGTGCAGCTTGTGATCAGAAGAGCGATCAAGAGCAAGGCATAGAGACGTTTTAGCATCTTCAGCTCCACGTTATCAAAAAAAAACGCTTTACCCTCAGAGAAACGCGCTCCGGCAAGCCGTGCGCGTTCGGCGATGCAGCGTATCAAGCGTAAGTGCCCCGCTTTGAGCCTGTCAAGCCCACGTAGGGAAAACGTAGACCAATCATCTTTGCTGCGGATGGCGACTGCAAGGCGCTTTTGAGGCGTTGTGGAGAGCGTCTGGCCGCCTGTTTGCGGCACGATGATTGTGTAGCTATTCGCATGTGCCCGTGCTAGAATGTGCCCGAACAAGATGGCTGTTTTTTTGTGCGCTTTGTGGTATAGGAGCTTGTGATGGATGACTTCCTTTTTCGTGGTAATTTGGCCGATCTGGACCCCGACGTAGCAGCCCTAGTAGACTTAGAAGCATTGCGGCAGGCCAAACGCCTGATTTTAATCCCTTCGGAATCCAGCGCGCCCCTGGCCGTGCGGGAGGCGCTCGGTTCGGTCTTCCAAGACCTGTATGCCGAAGGTTACCCCGACCCCGATTGGCGGACGATGTCCCAGGATGAACTGTTGGAAGTGGACATGCGTCTGGCCGAATATCGGCGCTACGCGGACGCGCGCTATTACAAGGGCACCGAGTTCGCCGACTTGATCGAAAGCCTGGCCCGTCGGCGCGCCGCCGAGCTTTTTGCCACCGAAAGCATCCCTCCGGAAAAAATTTACGTCAACGTGCAACCACTGAGCGGTTCACCGGCCAACAGCGCGGTTTATAGCGCGCTGATGCAACCCGGGGATACCCTAATGGGCATGAATTTGTTGCACGGCGGGCATTTGACGCACGGCAGCCCTGTTTCCCGTAGCGGCATTTTCTACAACGTGGTGAGCTATGCGGTAGACACCGAAACCGAGCGCCTGGACTACGACGCAATCCGCGCGCTGG
>CAZZNC010000219.1:1644-5165 GCA_964655405.1 uncultured Anaerolineaceae bacterium
TTGGAGCATCGCCCCAAAGTGATCGTGGCGGGCTACACGTCCTACCCCTACGCGCCGGACTGGGCGGCCTTCCGCGCCATTGCCGACGAGGTGGGCGCGTATTTGTTGGCGGATATGTCCCACGTGGCCGGTTTGGTGGCGGCGGGCGTCTTCCCCACGCCGGTCGGGCACGCGCACGTGATCAGCTTCACCACGCACAAGACGCTGGACGGCCCGCGCGGCGCGGTGTTGCTGAGCACCGACCGCAAGATCGCGCGCAAGCTCGACCGCGCCGTTTTCCCGGGGGAGCAGGGCGGTCCGCACATGCACGCCATCGCGGGCATGGCGGTCACCTTCAAGCTGGCGACCACCGAAAAGTTCCGCGAGCTGCAAGCGCAAACCGTGCGCAATGCGCAGCGCCTGGCCGAAAAGCTGGCCGAACGCGGCTTGCGCGTCCCTTACGGCGGCACCGACTCGCACATGCTGCTGGTGGACTGCAAGAGCGTTGTTGGCGCGGACGGCACCAAGCTAAGCGGGGACATGGCCGCGCGTATTTTGGACTTGGCGGGCATTGTTTGCAACCGCAACACCATCCCGGGCGACACCTCCGCGTTTCGTGCCACCGGCATCCGGCTGGGCACGCCCTGGATCACGCAGCGCGGCTTTGGCGACGCGGAAATTGACCGCCTGGCGAACGTGATCGCGGATGTGCTTTTTGCCTGCGAGCCTTTCAGCTACACAGGGCGCACCGGTCGCCCGCAGTGGCGCGCCAAAGTGGACTTCGGCGCGTTGCAGGTGGCGCGGGAAGAAATTGCACGCTTGGCCGAACAAGCCGGTTTGGACTTC
The DNA here is from genome assembly GCA_964655405.1 of uncultured Anaerolineaceae bacterium. Classification (GTDB taxonomy): domain Bacteria; phylum Chloroflexota; class Anaerolineae; order Aggregatilineales; family Aggregatilineaceae; genus JALSSH01. The sequence goes on from CAZZNC010000219.1 coordinate 2,470, forward strand.
GAGCTGCCGGATTTGCACAACTACCCGAAGGAAGCGGACGCCGCCGCCGAGCATTTCTGGCTCTTCCCGCCCTTCGAGGGCGAGGGCTGGCGCACGGTGGACGTTTACGGGCCGCGCGCGGCGGATTTCCTGGACGTGGCGCTGAGCGGCGATGTGCTCGCGTTGGGCGATGGCGACTATGCGCCGACGGTGGTGCTGGCCGAGGACGGCGAAGTCGTTTCCCGCGCGGTGGTGCAGCGGCTGCACGATGGCGCGTACCATCTGCACGTGGAACAAAACGCCGAGCCGATTACCGCGTGGCTGCGCGCGCTTTCCGACGGCTTTGTGCGCTTCGATCCGCAGGACGTTTACGGCAAAGTGCCCGGGCCGGTCAGCGTGAGTTTGCTGGGCGAGCAGCCGGACATGAGCGGCTTTGCGGTGAACTGGGACGCGACCGGCGGCTATGTGGCCGACAAGTTCTATTTTGTGGGCTGTCGCGGCGAAAAGTACGCGGGGCCGACCGGCGAGCCGTTGCCTCAATTTAGTTGGGAAGAGCCGGAAGATGGGGAACTGAAGACCACGCCGCTTCATGCGTTGCATGAGGAACTCGGCGCCAAGATGGTGCCTTTCGGTGGCTACGATATGCCGGTGTGGTATACGTCGGTGGGAGCTGAGCACGTCGCCACGCGCACCGGCGCGGGCCTTTTCGACGTTTCGCACATGGGCGTTTTCGAGTTCAGCGGCGCGGACGTGGAAGCGTTCCTCAACGCGCTGACGGCCAACGATGTGAGCACGCTCAAGCCCGGGCAGGCGCACTATAGCTACTTGCTGGGCGTGGACGGCGTGCCGATTGACGACATTTTCGTTTACCGGCTGGCCTGGGATAACTTCATGGTGGTGGTCAACGCGGCCAACAACGACAAGGATTGGGCCTGGGTCAACGGGCTGCTGCGCGGTGAGTACATGGCCGACGCGGATCGTCCCTGGGTGACGTTGCCCGGGCGCGACACCGTGCGCATCCGCGATTTGCGCGATCCGGCCAACGGCGATGACCGCCGCGTAGACCTGGCGTTGCAAGGCCCCAAGAGCCGCGAGATTTTGCTGAGCCTGCACGGTGACGAGGCGCTCAAAGCGCGCATCCGCAAATTGCCCTGGGCGGGCGTGGTGCGCGGCGAGTTGGGCGGCTATGACCTGATCATCACGCGCACCGGCTACACCGGCGAGCGCGTGGCCTTTGAGCTTTTCGTGCATCCGGACGCGGCGGCGCACCTCTTCCGCGACCTGGTGGAAAGCGGCGCCACACCGATCGGGTTGGCCGCGCGCGACAGTTTGCGCACCGAGGCGGGCTTGCCGCTTTATGGGCACGAGTTGGCGGGCGCGTTGGGGCTGAACCCTGCGGATGCAGGTTTTGTCAGCTATGTGAAGACGTGGAAGCCGTTTTTCGTGGGCAAGCTGCCTTTCTTGGCCCACGAGCGCGCGCGTGACGCGGTGGTGACGCGCTTCCGTATGAACAGCAAGGGCGTGCGCGCTCCGCACCCGGGCGATCCGTTGGTGGACGCGCGCGGGCGCGTGGTCGGCGTGGTGACCTCGTGCAGCATCGACACGGAGGGGTACTCGCTGGGGCAGGCGTACCTCAAGCTGAGCCACGCCAAAGACGGTACGCCGGTGTGGGTGTATGCGGGCGCGGACAAGCTGCGCGTCAAGAAGCCTTTCGGCGAGCTGGCGTTGGGCGACCGCACGGTCGTTCCGAGCGCGGCCACTGTGCTGAGCCATTTCCCGAAGCGCAAGAAGTAGGCGCGTGCGGACGCGAGGGGGTGTGGGTGGCGGTGGCTTCGCCCCCGCGTCCCCCGGCGAGCTGTGCTGATATACCCAAGTACGCCGGATGGAGGGCTGCTTGGAAGTGAGGAAAATGAAATGAGGCGTGCTGTACAGGTAGCGGGGCTGTTTGTGCTCGGCCTGGGGCTGATGTGGTGGTTGAGCGGCTATGTGCAGGTGCGTTTGTTGGACTTGGAGCACTATTTGGAAGCGACACGCCTTTTGTGCCAGCGCCAAAGTCCTTATGGCGTCGTCGAGTTTTTTGCTCCGCCCTGGTCAGGGGCGTTGTTCTTTCCTCTGGCCGTGTTGCCGGAACGCATGGCGGTTTTGTTATGGCTTCTGACGGGGTTCGCTGCTTTGGAAGGCACGGTTTTTTTGGCCTGGCGTTGGGTGGGGCAGGCGACCACTTGGCGGGTGCTTGGCTCGGCTTTGGTGCTCCCCTTCATGCCGGCAGTGCTGTTTAGCTCTGTGACCGGCCAGGTGACGTTGCTTGTTGGGGCGGCCATAACTTTGGCGGGCTGGGCGACGGCGCGGCGTTCCTATGACGTTCTTTTGGTGGCGGGGGTGTTTCTGGCGACACTCAAGCCGCACATCGGGGCTTTGCCGGTGGTGTTGTGTGTCATGACGTTGGTGCGTCAAAGACGTTGGCGCCCGCTAGGTACGTTGGCGGGCGTTTTGGCGGCGGCGATGGTGCTTTCTGTGGTGTGGTTGCCCACCTGGCCCGCTGACCTCGCCAGGGCGCTCGCCGCAGGCGATTATCGCGGTGGGCGCGCGGGTTTGGTGGCTTCGGGTTATGTGGGACTGCGAGAGCTGGGCATTGCCTGGTGGGTTTTTGCACCGTTGCTGGGGTATATGGTGTGGAAGTGGTGGAAGGCCGGGTTGACGCCCTACGTTTTCGCCTT
>CAZZNC010000220.1:0-5157 GCA_964655405.1 uncultured Anaerolineaceae bacterium
AGAGAAGCCGTCACATGTTACGTTACCTCACACAACGGATCATTGCATTCATCCCTACGCTATTCGGCGTGGCGCTTTTGGTCTTCGTGGCTATTCGCATGGTGCCCGGCGACCAGATTACGGCCATGTTGGGCACTGAAGCCGGCATGTTGACCGTAGAGCAGCGAGCCTCGCTGGAAGAGTATTTTGGGCTGGACAAGCCCGCCACCGAACAATTTTTTTCTTGGATGGGCAACGCATTGCGGGGCAATCTCGGTTATTCTGTGCGGCACGGCAAACCGGTGCTTACGCTGATCTTGGCGCGTTTCCCCGTCACTCTGGAACTGGCGATTATGTCGGTGATCATCGCCTTGTTGATCGGTATTCCCGTCGGCATCCTTTCGGCGATTCACCACAATTCCCCCATTGATTTGGTCGGGCGCATCCTTTCGATGTTGGGGTTGGCCGTGCCGAATTTTTTGTTGGGCACGCTGATCATCTATGTGCTTTCGGTGTACTTCGGCATCTTGCCCAATTCGGGCGATTATGTGGAGTTCAAGACAGACCCTGTGCGGAATTTGGAGCAGCTTTTCTTCCCCGCGCTGACGATGGGCTTTTCGTTTGCCGCTTCGGTGATGCGCATGACCCGTTCGTCCATGTTGGAGGTGCTCAACGAGGACTATATCCGCACGGCGCGCAGCAAGGGGCTGTTGGAACGGGTGGTGATCACGCGGCACGCGCTGCGTAACGCGCTCATTCCGGTGGTGACGCTCATCGGTGTGGAAATGGGCTATTTGCTCGGCGGAACGGTGATCACGGAGCAGATATTTTCGTTGCCGGGCATCGGCAGGCTCACCATCAACGCCATTTCTCAACGTGAATATGCGTTGGTGCAAGGGGTGACCTTGTTCATTGCGCTTAATTTTGTGGTGATTAACTTGGTGGTGGACGTGATTTACGCTGCTATTGACCCCCGGATTTCCTATGACAACAAAGCCTGAAATTATCACCTTGTCCAAGCAAAAAGGCGTGTTCCGCCGCATGTTGAGCAATTCGAGCAGTTTGCTCGGGATGGTGCTCATCGCGCTTTTTGTCGTTGCCAGTCTGCTCGGCGCGGCAGGCGTCACGCCCTATCCGCCGTTGGAACAACACCCCCGCGACCGTCTGACCGGCCCCAGCGAACAGTATTGGATGGGCACCGATTTGTTTGGCCGCGATCTTGCCAGCCGCTTGATGAAAGGCGGCGCCAATTCGCTGCGGGTCGCTTTGTTCTCGGTTGCCATCGCCACGTTTTTCGGCACGCTCATCGGCATCACCGCAGGCTATGCGGGCGGCTTTTTCGATACGCTCGTCATGCGCATCATGGACGTTTTTTTTGCCTTTCCGTCCATTCTGTTGGCGTTGTTGATCGTGGTGGTGTTGGGGCAGGGGCTGAACAACACGATCTTGGCGATTGCGGTGGTCTACACGCCTATCTTTGCGCGGGTGGCACGGGGGCCAGTGCTTTCGCTCAAGAAAATGGAGTTCGTCACGTCGGCACGCTGCCTCGGCAGCCGCCCCTGGCGCATCCTGTTCCGGCATATTTTGCCGAACGCGATGGCTCCGTTGATCGTGCAAGTGAGCTTGGCGCTGTCTTGGGCGCTGATCACTGAAGCCGGTTTGAGCTTTTTGGGCTTGGGAACGCAGCCGCCCGAACCGTCGTGGGGGTTGATGTTGAGCGAGAGCCGCGCTTTGGCGGAAATTGCCCCCTGGTTGATGGTCTTCCCGGGGCTGGCGATCATGTTGGGCGTGCTGGGGTTCAATTTGCTGGGTGACGGTCTGCGCGATGTGCTCGACCCGCGCACGATGCACCGCTAGCCCCTTTGTCCGTGCGGTCGTGGTGACGAACCGCCGAGAAAGCTGCTAACACCATGTGGCCGGATTTGCCACCGGACGTGTTGCCGGAGATGTTGCACGCGGACTTTTGGCTGGGCCGTGTGCCGAACCCCGACGCGCCGATCCTCGTACCGGAGCAGCGCGCCGCCTTTGACGCGCATGTTGCCGAGCGCATCGGCGTGCCGCCGGTGTGGACGCTGTCGGATGAGGTCAGCGCCGAGCAGGTGCGCGACGAACTGGCGCGCTACGCCCCGCTGCAAACGCCCCGCTACGGTTACGACGGGCGTTTGGTGTCGGCAGATGCGTTCCGTGCCCAATTGGCACGTGCCGTGCCGGAACTTCCCGCGCGGGTGCGTGTGCGCTTTGGGCTGACGTGCGGCGAACGGATGTGCGTGCTTGGCCGAGCGGGGGGCTGCTCACGTCCGAGCCGTTCGCGTATGCTTTGAATCGTGTCCAGGAAACGACGGTGGACGTTGGGCAACCGGTTGCTGCCGTGTTGCACAGCCGCGACGGACGTTGGCTTTTTGCGCTGACGCCGCACTATTGGGGCTGGCTGGCGGCGGACGCGGTGGCGTGGGGCACGCGGGAGCAGGTCGCGGCGTATGCGCAGCCGACCGACTTTCTGGTGACGCTTGCGCCGCGCGGCCTGGTGGCGACGGCGTGGGGCGGTCTCGTGCCGCAGATGGGCACACGGTTGCCGCTTGCCGGCGAGGACGCGGCGGCGTGGCGAGTGCGCGTGCCGCTGCGTGAACCGGACGGCGTGCTGAGCTTTGCGGAAGGGTACGTGTCCCGCGCGGCAGGGCACTTTGCGCGCGGCTATTTGTCGCCTACACCGCGTAACGTGTTGGTGCAGGCGTTCAAATTGCTGGGCGAGCCGTATGCTTGGGGCGGGTCGCGCTTGGGCATCTTCGGGCGGGACTGTTCCCGCCTGGTGCAAGACGTTTACGCGACGATGGGTGTGCATTTGCCGCGCAATGCCGCGCAGCAAAAGGACGTTTGCCGCTCGCTGATCGCGTTCACGCCGGAAATGCGCGCCGACGTGCGGCGTAGCGCGTTGGCCGAGCGCGCAACGGTCGGGGCGTTGTTGGAGTTGCCCGGCCATGTGATGCTCTATCTGGGGCATGTGCATGGGCAGCCCTACGTGCTCCACGACACGCTGAGTGTGCCCTATGCCGGAGTGATCGTCTCGACGTTGGCGCTGGGCGAACCGCCGCTTTTGGAGCGTTTGCGGCAAGCTGTGCAAGTGGGGTAGGCGGCTGCGGGGCCATTGTTCCTGCGCGTATACGCAGAAAGGACGCAACCATGCTTGTCGTTGGGCTGATGTCTGGCACGTCGGCGGACGGGATCGACGCGGCATTGTGTGAATTGGCGGGCCGACCGCCCCACGTGCGCGCACGTGTGCTCCATGCGCGCACTTTCCCTTACGACGCCACTACCCAGCGCCGCATTTTGAGCGCTTGTGTGCCGGAACGCAGCCGCGTTGACGTGCTCTGTCAGCTCAACGCGGACTTAGGCGAAGCGTTCGCCGAGGCGGTTTTGGCGCTTTTGCGCGAAGTCCAACGCCCGCTTGAGGACATCGCGTTGGTCGGTTCGCACGGGCAAACCGTGTGGCACATGGTGCAGCCGGACGGGCGTGCCACGGCCACGTTGCAAATCGGCGAGGCGGCAATCATCGCCGAGCGTACCGGCATCACCACGGTGAGCAACTTTCGCCCGCGCGACATTGCCGCCGGTGGACAAGGCGCGCCGCTGACCGGTTATGCGGATTGGCTGCTGTTGCGCCACGCGGACCATTGGCGCGCGGTGCAAAACATCGGGGGCATGGGCAACGTGACGTTTCTGCCCCCGCTCGGCGATGCGCAAAGTGCTCCGCTGGCTTTCGACACCGGCCCGGGGAATGTGCTCATTGACGAGGCGGTGCGCTTGTTGAGCGACGGTGCGCAACGTTACGACGAGGATGGCCGCATGGCGGCGCGCGGTCAGGTGGACGAACGCGGGTTGGCCGAATTGCTGGCATACCCCTACTTTGCACGCACGCCCCCCAAGACGACCGGACGCGAGCTTTTCGGCGCGGAAATGGCCGCCGCGTGGATGCGCGAGGGGCTGGCGCGCGGTTTGCGCGATGTGGACATTGTTGCCACGCTGACCGCGCTCACCGCTGCCAGCATTGCAGACGCTTACCGTCGCTTTGCTCCCGCGCCGGTTCGTGAAGTCATCATCGGCGGGGGCGGCGCGCACAATGCCACCTTGCTGGCGATGCTGCGCGAACGCCTGGCGCCGTCGGCGGTGTTGACACATGAGGCGTTGGGGTTGAGCAGCGATTATAAAGAGGCGCTTGTTTTTGCGTTGCTGGCCTATGAAGCGTGGCACGCGCGCGTCGGCACGTTGCCTGCCATCACTGGCGCGGCCCATGCCACCGTGCTCGGGCAGATCACGCCCGGAGGGAATTACGCCGCGTTGCTGCGCCGCACGTGGTGCGAGGAACGGTGACGGGCACGCCGGAGCGCCCATCGATCATGGTGTTGTGCGCCGACTGTAGCGGTCTTTGCCTGGCGGCCAAAGCAAAAACACGCCCCTGTCCAAGCGGCAGGGGCGTGCATTATACGCTCAGTGATATGGGGAGAACCGTTTAACGGACGCCTGCCTCGATCAGAGGAGAAATGGCGTCGATGTTATCCGGCGTGACCATCCCTACGCCCGTGTTGATGTGCAGCCCGGGAATCAAGTAGCTCTTGGTCAGCCAAATTTGCTGAACCGGATAGTATCCCTGGAGGTACAGCAGCTGGTCGAAGCTCGCGCTGACGTAGCCTTCACGAATCCCCTGGATGGTTGCCGGACTGAGGTCGATACCACCGACGATGATGTCACCCGGTTCCTTGCCTGCTTCTTTGAGCACCTGGGGCAAAGTGGAGGTGATGTTGCCGTGTTGCGTGCCGATAGCCTTGAGGTCGGGGTGGGCTTCCATGTAAGCGACCAAGATCGGGATCGCTAACGAGGCTTCGGTGTCAACTTCGTTGGAAACGTCCAGTTTTTCCACTTCCAAACCGGCGTCTACCAACGCATCGTAAACGCCTTGCGCGCTCACGCTGCGGCCTTCTTGGTGCCAGATGTCATAAACGAGCGCCTGGTCGCCAGCTTGCAAGCCGGCAGCCACCATCGCCTGACCGGTCAAGTACCCACCGGTGTACAGATCGGCACCCGCATAGCCAAAGCCCTGGCTTTGGTATTTTGCTTCGATATTCGGCAGCGGGTTGTTGCCGCTGGTGACGATGATGCCCTGAGCAATCGCATCTTCCACCAAGG
>CAZZNC010000221.1:0-5130 GCA_964655405.1 uncultured Anaerolineaceae bacterium
GCTCCCCCGAGCATTAGCAAATATGCAGCCAGGCCGACCAGTCCCGCATACGAGGCGATGGTCAAATACGTATTCGCCACGCCCAAATACAAGTCAATCTCCGGCGTGCCGGAAAAACCCACGCCCATCACCGGATGGCGTTCGATCAAACGCAGCGCGTCTTGATACTCACCCCAACGCATCTGTGTTTCTACGTCTTCGCTCTTGAAACCCGCTTCCAACTTGGCGACGTAACGCTGCGTGACGGGCAAAAACAACGCCAACACGCCCGTCAACGCCATGATCACCAGCAGCTTACGGTAGCGCAGCGCCGCGATGAAGGTCAGCGCCGCCCCCAGTGAAAGCATCGAGCCGCGCGAGTCGCTCAGGAAGAGCGCCACCACCACCAGCCCCATCACCAGCGCCGCCCTCCAACGTCGCACCACCGCACGGGACGAAAAAAGCTGCGGGGCGGTCACCGCGCCGACCATCAACAAAAAGCCGCCGAACGCATTCGGATCGATCCACGTGCCGATGGCGCGTTCGTTGAGCACAGCCGTCGAGTTCTCCCGATAGCGCAACACCCCGCCCACCGGATATTGGAAGCGGCCCAAGCGGTTGAGCAACGCTTCGGCGCTTGAGTCCGGCAGCGCCCACAACACGATCCCGAGCAGCGCAGCCAGCGCCCCAAACAACATCAGCACCGCCACCGCCCGCCGCAACGGTTCGGGTTCGCGCATCACGTCAACCAGCACAGGGATCAGCAACAAGCTCATCACCATTTCCAACACGGTGCGCAACGTGCGCGGGTCAATGGCAGCATGGCGCAAGCCCATCAAATACGCAAAGAACATCAGCCCCGTGAAGCCCAACACCAACGGCGTAACCGGCGTCGTGCGGAAAAGCCGCCGCTGCCCGCTCATCCATTGCAACGCATAAACGCCCAGGAACGCCCCCAATGCGCCGTCCAAAAAGGTCGGCGTAGGAGAAATGCTGAGCGGCACTTTGCCGAACGGCAGCAGCGCGATCACAGCAAGCATCACGTACAGCGCACCGTGCAGACTGGTCAGCGCATACAGTCCCACCGCCGCACCGATCACCGCGCCGAACGCCACCACCGGCCCACCCAGCACAATCAGCAAGCCGAAAAGCCCACCCAACACGCCGATCCCCGTGCCGAGCAGAATCGCCTGCGCGCGGCGGTCGGTGCTCAGCGCATCGGTCAAGTGCCCTGCCAGCAGCGTTCCCCTACCCATGAGCCGCCCCCTTATGTCGCCACAACGCAACCGCCGCACCACACAGCAACCCCAGCAGCGTCAGCGCAGAAATGATCCCGCCGACCAACACCGAGCGCGGGCGAAATTGCAGCACCACAAGCTGATTTTCTCCGGGCGAGATCGGCACGCCGATCAGTCCCGCGTAAACGTCTACAATCGGTGTCCGTTGCCCGTTGACCCGCACCTCCCAGCCCGGGTAATTCGGCACGGCAACGGTCAGCAGCGCCGGCGCGCTCGTGCTGACACGCATCTCCATGTATTCCGGTTGCAGCATGTGGAACGCTTCCACGCGCGCGTCCGGCGGCCTTTCATTGGGCAGCTCGAAGGGCAACGGGCGTTGCACCACGCCGATTTCGCGCAGATCGATCCAAGGTTCTGTCATAATCGCGCGCGCGCCCTTTGCTCCGTTTTCGCTCACGCGCACCTGATAGACCAAATGCGCAAACGGGCGCGGATCGTCCAGCTCGTAAAGCGTGTAGGGCACCCCGTCGTAGTTCACACCATCGCCGAGCACCGTCACCGGCACATTTTCCGGCATCTTGGCGCTCGTGGAAACGTAGCGCACCGCCAACACTTCCCAGCGCCGATCCACGCGGATTTGGCGCAGCTTTTCGATGCTCGCCAAACGCAACGGCACCACCCCGTAAATATCGGGAATACGCCAGTATGAGCCGCGCGCCTGCAAGCCCGCCGCCCCGTCTACGTGGAAGGTCATTTCGTCTACGTCTTGGCTCAAAAGCTCGGCGAAGTCCGGCGGTCGGGGACGGTTGGCGCGCGTATCTGGCACGAAGTTGGCCGAGTGCGCGCCCAGCGAAAACAGGTCGAGCACCAGCAGCGCGCCGAGTGCCCACACGGTCAGCGTGCCACGCCAACGCGCCCGCCACGCCAGCCAGCCGTTGAAAAACACGCTCAGCAGCGCCACCACGCCCAGCGCGTTGGCCGTCACATCTTTGGGGTCGCCTGTACGAGACAAAACCAAGCCCGTATACAGCACATACGCGCCCAGGCTCAGCGCCAAGTGCCCCCGCGCAAGCAGCCGCAAGCGCCGTTGCCCGTCCTCGGACATTTCCGCAGCGAGCAGGTCGCGCAGCTCATAAGCGGCCAACACCGCCACCGCAAACGTGATCAACGCCGCGATGCGTTCCTGCCCGCGAAAGAGGTCACCACCCGGAAGCAGCACATAGACAGCATCATAGGCAAAGCTGTTGCCGCCCAGCGCCAACCACATCCCTACCACCACCACACCGATCCAGAACCAGGCCGTGCGTTGCGCTCGCCAGACCGCGCGCGCAACCAACAACAATCCGATCACGCTCGGGTAAAGCGGCCAAAACGTGGCCCCAAAAAGACGCGGCCAGACGATTTGCACCAGTTCGGCAAAAGTGAAGCCGTTGGCCTTGTCCACGTAATGGTAGGCTTCGGAGCGGTACGAATAGCGGTACATTTCCAACGTGGGCAACACCTGCACCGCCGCCAGGCCCACACCAACCCCGCCGAAGAGCAGCGCCCGCCAGGCGATCCCACGCCAGGGCAAGCGCTCTTGCCACCCCAAGTAGACCAGGTAAGCGACACTCAGCGCAGCGGCTTGGTAATTGCTTTGCGGATGGCCGGCCAACACCGAAAGCCCCAACGCCCCCCCTGCCAGCGCCATCCCCCCCACGCGCCAGCGTGTGCGTGTCACGCTCAAATGCACGCCCAGCAACATCAGTGGCAGCCAGGTGATCGCCTCCAAAATGCTCGGTTGCAGCATCGGGTAACCGGTCAGGTATGCGCCATACGTCCAGAGCACGCTGCCGAGCAACGCGGGCGTGTGGCGCCGCACCAACACGCGCAAAAAAGCGTACATCAACACGCTAGTCAGCCAGTAATGCAGCGCGCTTTCCCATTGATAGGCGGGCAAATAGTCGGCACGCGCACCGCTGAGCACCGCCATCAGCCAACGCAGCGGATACCACACCGCCCATTGCATGTTGGCCGCCAACGGGTCGCCCGCGTAATTGTACGGATTCCACAGCAGCAGATGCCCCTGGAAAATACGCCGAATTTCCGCGTAATAGTCGTGGTGGGCAAAGTAGTGGATCGGGAAATCACCTTGCACGAAGATCACGCGGTCGGCGGCGCTGGGGGTGAACAGCCGCCAGAAAAAGAGCGCCCACAAAGCCGTTAGAATCACGGCGGCGGCGGTCGAAGGGGCACGGAGCCAGGCGAAAAGTTTTTTGGACACGGGCATCGTCACATCCCACAGCTTCATAGTGTTCGGAACGGCGGAAAGTTTACCCAATGCCCCTCCGGTACGCTAGCACGCCCGAGCACCGGGTGCCTGACAACAGCAGCAGAATTTGCCCCGTGTGGTGTTTCCGCCGTACACTGGGGATGATGTATTCGATCATCTGTGAGGTATTGACTATGCGAAAAACCGTGACGTTCGCCACGTTGCTTTTGTTGACCATCGCGCTGGTGTTGAGCGGCTGCGGCAGCGAACCCGCCGACACGCCTTCGCAACTGGACGCCGCGCGCGTTTATGCGCAACAAGCCACCCAAACCGCCCAGGCTGCCCAGCCCCCCACCAATACCCCCTGGCCCACGCCCTGGGCAAGCACTCCGGTTGCCGCCGCCTACCCCACCCGCACCCCCACACCCAGCAACACACCCTGGCCCACCCGCGATTGGGATACGCTGGGGACGGTTGTGCCACGTGAGGACTATATCCTGCCCGCCGAATGGCTGACGCTGCCCTTCACCACCACCGACGGCCAAGAACACACGCTCAGCGAGTTTCTGGGCAACGGCATCATGATCCACACACTGACCAGCACCTGCGCCGAGTGCATCGAACAGCAGCATGAAATGCTGGCCGCCATCCAGGATCGTTACGATTTCGGCCCCTTCCCGTCCATGACTTTTCTCGTGCTCAGCACGTCGCCCCAAGACACGCCCACACTGCTCGAAGCACGTTTGCAACGCGCGCTGGAAAACGATTGGGACACCGTGACGCGCGTCCAACGCCCCGACCAACCCGGGGAATACATCGTCGGCGTGGCAAGCGAAGCGCTGACCGCTGCGCTGGAACGTGCCTTTGGGGACGAAGTCAGCGATCCGCACGTACATACACTCATCGTGGTGGAATTCGACGGCCTGGCGCATCTGCTCGGCGACACCGCGCCCATCCCGCATACGGTTTTGCGCAACGAGATCGCAGACTACGGCGAGCGCCCGCCCACGCCCGCCCCGTAGCGTTGCCCGACGTTTGTGCCACGTTTGCCCGCCGCCGCGCGCCATGCCGCGTTGCGCACGGTTGACGCCGCCGCCCCTTCCGTCATAGACTGAGAGGGGGTACAAAAGCATTTAACACATCCTGGGAGGGAGCGTATGCTTGCCAGTCGCCGCGCACGGTGGTCGCACAGGTTCGTTTGGATTGCACTTGGCCTCGGGATCGTGATCCTTTCGGCGTGCAACCTCACCACCGGCCAACAGCAAGAAGTTTCGCCGACGTCAATTGTCGTCACCAGCAAACCGAGCATCACCGTGCTGGCCCCGCAAGACGGCGCGGAAGTGCCGCTCGGCCAAGATGTGTTGATCCATGCGCTGGCCCGCGATGAAGTCGGCGTGACGCGCGTCGAGTTGCTGACCAACGGGCAGATTGTGGCGGCGCAAGCCTCCCCCAATTGGGAAACGGGCGACCGCGAGCTGCAAGTGCTGCTCGCCTGGCGACCGACGCAAATCGGCACGTACACGCTGCAACTGGTTGCCTGGCGCGGTGAAGTGCGCAGCGAGCCGGTGCAGTTGTCGCTGGCCGTGCAGCCCCCCACCCCTACCCCAACATCTTTCGCCACGCTCCCCATCCTGAGCGCCACGCCCACACCGCGTGCTTGCC
>CAZZNC010000222.1:0-5129 GCA_964655405.1 uncultured Anaerolineaceae bacterium
AAGAGCGCGCCCGTGTCGGTCAGTGTGCCGACCAGCAGAGCGGCACTCAACGCCAAGTGCACATACTTCTTATGCAACCGTCGCCAGAGCGGATCGTAACTGTGCGCCAAGAACACGATCAGCGCGAAGGTGGCGGGAGGAAGGAAACGAACCGGTGTGCGCATCTGCCCGCGAAAAAGCGTGTGCACGACGCGAAACGGCAACGGTACGCGCACACCGAAGATGTCTTCATCCGGCCCTAGCGCTAAGGTCAACGGCAACAGCGCGGCCAGCAACCAAAACCAACGTTCGCGGGAGCTTTTGCGCGGGGGCACGAAAAAGATGGCGCTCCAAACCAACACAACGAGCAAGACCCCAAGCGTTTCGTCACGTTTTCCGCTGATCGGATATATGGCGCCAGGCATGGGCTGGTAAAGCGCTTTGAGCGATACGGAATAGTAGCGCAACGTGAGCAAACGGGCCGGTGGTAGGCTGTCGGTGTCAAAATCCAACGTTTGGCGCAACGGTCCCAGCGTCCAGGCCAGCGCAAGCGTCAATGCCAACGCCGCGCCTCCCAACGCGATCAAACGCAACCTGAAGCGGCGGTTTGGTGCGCGTCTGAGCATGTGGAGCACATACGCCCCCAGCAACAGCCCGCCCCAGATCACGATCAGGGTGTCGGTAAACCACATTCCCCAAAGCACCAGGCCGGTGAGCAACGCCCAACGCCATCGGCGCGTGTGTGCTGTGCGCTCCCAAACCATCGCCACGAGCGGCAACCACCACACCGTGATCAGGTTCAAGTGCCCACTGCCCGCATGGTCGAGCATGTAGGGCGAATATGCCAACATCACGCCACCGAGCAGCGCGACGGTATGCATACTCCCATGCTGACGCAAGAAGATGTACATCAGTACGCCGGTGAGCGTCAGGCTTAACCAGATGAGGCCATTGGCCGTGCGCAAATGCCCGAGCAACGGCTCGAAGGCGATATAGATCGGCAGCATTGAAGCTGTCAGGGAATGGTAGGTGAGGTTGTGTGTGAAGGGTGCGAGCACTTTGTTGGTGTACCAAATACTTTGGTCGTGCATCACGGCGTAACGCAGCCACCACAGATTCCAGTGGAAATGGAAATAGTCCACGTGGCAGGAACCGGAGGGCAACTCTGGCACATAGGAGTTGAGCCGCACCGAAAGCGGCGCAAGCACAACGCCGCTCAGCAACGTGAAGAAGAGCAACACGGCTACGATTCGCCAAGACTTATATACTTGGGTGTGCATGGTATTTTCTCGTGTGCTGTGAATTCCCGCTGCGGTTAACGCCTGCCCGCGGGCATGGGGGCGCAGCACTCCGATACGGTGGTTTTTATGCGGAAAATCTACGACTGTCGTTTATATTTTGCGGTTTTCTCCTTGATGCTCAGCCCACCCTGTGCGCCGTCTGCAATTTTGATGATCGTCACCACATGCTGCACGCCGGCTTCTACACACGCCAAGTGTGCAGCTTTGGCGGCTTCTAAGGCTTCTTCGAAAGGCCCTTCGATGGTTGTTTCCAATGGGCCGACTTCATAGTACAAACCGCTAGCGGCTATGGCGGCTATGGCCCGATCGACCAATGGAATAGCATCTTCGGTGAGCGGGAGCACCTGTACCGCCACATTGACCACACGTTCAGCGTTCATCCCGTTTACTCCCCGGCAAAATGGCGCATATCGCCACGAACACGAGTTATTCCATCTCTACTGAGTATCCACAGAGCGCCGTCCGAAGTGCGCGTGATACGTTGGATGGCGGGCGAACCGACGCCAGCCATACCCAGCGCGTGCCAGCGTTCTCCGTCGTAGAAAAACAAACCGTCATGCTCAGTGCCGACCAAGACGCGCTCGCTGCTTGCGTAAATGGCCCGCATCGGCGTATACATCGGGGCTTGTTCGTCCACCGTTTCGTCGTAACGTGTCCATGTGTCATCGGCGTATCGGTACAGCATGGAATCGGTGCCCACCCACAAAACGCCTCGGCGATCCAACGCCAGCGACAAGATGGCTGTTTCGTCTTCGTCAAAGGGATCGCCCGCTTGTGCAATAGGCGTCCACGTAAAGGCCAAATCTTCCTCATTTTCCTGGGGGCGTCCACGCAGATACAACGCCGGACGACGGTCCGAGGTTTCTTCGTCGGGGAGCGTGCCGACACCCACCCATAGCCGTCCGCGCCAGTCTGCATACATCAAAGTGATGGTAGCTTGAGACGTGTCGTTCTCGGGCCGCCAGGTGCGCATAGCGTCTGTTTCCGTATCCAGTACCGTCAGCCCGTTGGCCGTGCCCACCCATAGCAAGGTGTCGTTTTGCGGATCGATGGCTAACGTCAGCACCAGATCGTCGGCCAAACCGTCGGCAATGGTGTACCGTCGGGTGATGCCGTCTTCCCAGCGCAACAACCCTTGATCGGTGGCAAACCACCACACATCGTTGACAATACGCATATCAAAAATTTGTGTGTCGAACGCATCCATGAAGTCCCACCACTCGCCGGAGAACATCATCAAATCTCCGTAGGGAGAGACGAACCAAAGTTTCCCGTCGCTGTCTTCTCCCATAGCCACGGCATCGTGGAACGGCACCTCGTCAGGACTCAAACGCGCGTTCCAACGCCCGTCCTCGTAGGCCGCCAAACCAATGTCGCTGGTGAGCCAGATGACGCCGTCTTTGTCTGCGGCAAGGTGTAAGAATGTGTCCCCGGGCAGTCCATCATCTCTTGTAAAAGACCCGCGCGTCCCGTCCGGCATATAGTGCACGACTTGGTCAGGCGTCACTATCCACAGCGTATCGTCTGCGGTGCGCAATATGTCTAATACATTTTCTGTGGGGAGAGAGACCGGAAGGTCTACCCATTGCCAGGGCATCTCGGGGTCATCGCTAGGGGCCAGCCGCCCAACGAAAGGTTGCCAGGACGGGTCTGTATAGCCGAATACCCACAGCGCATCATCGGCACGATCGGCATAGAAATGCGTGTAGGCCAGCGCTTCATAGTCTTCCCCGCGCAATTGCGGCGGCGGGCCAAGCACCTGCCAATCGTCGGCCTCAGGGCTGAGCAGCGCTATCCCGACGGGGCCTCCGGCCCACAATGTGCCGTCGCGGGTACGCATCAAAGCCCACACGCGGTCGCCGACACGGCGCAGGTTCGATCCCTGTGTGGGAAAATCCGGTTGATACCAACCGCGGTCTTCGTTCCAGGCTTCGATCAGCGTTTCATACGTACCCACCAGCACACCGCCCCGTTCGGGATAAAGTGCCCAGGCGTAATCCGAGTTCAGGTTGGTGTTTTCGGAGGTGAAAACCTGTATATCGTCAATGTTTCCGTCGGTGCTCAAAAGCAAACGCATGATCCCGGGCGTGTCTCCGCCCAACAACCATAACGCGCCTTCACGATCCACGCTGAGCGTTTGTATGCTGTTGAAAAGCAAACCGTCTGCGCTGGTATAAACAAAACTGTCGCCGTCCCACGTCCAAAATTCCAATCCGCCGTGGCTCGAAATCCATATTCCTCCGCGCGTCAACGCAATGTGCCGATCAGTTTCGTCTCGTCCGCGTGTCGTGGTGAAAACGTCCAACACGAATTCGTTTTCAGCTTCCGGCGGGGGTTCTGGAAGGCTGCTTTCGGTTGGTGGCACGGCAACCGTCGGGACGTGGGTTGGTGTGCGAGTGGGGCGTAAGGTGGGGGCGGCGGTCGGTTCGAGAGTGTCTGTGGGAAAGGGCGTTTCCGTGGGCATCTGTGTGGGCGTGGCAACCAGTGCTGCGCTGTCTTGCGGCGTTTCGTCCAGCGCGCTTTCGTCCACTGCCGTGGCTGTGGTTTGATCCTCGGAGCGTTGCTGTTCGCGGCGGTCGGAAAGTGTGCCCAGCACGATGAGCACCAACAAGATCAGCAGCGCGCCAACCAATACGCGCTTCCACGAAAGGCGCAGCGCAAAGGTGCGCACTTGGTGGGGCGTGGGGGTGGTCGGCGCGGAAAGCTGCGTTGGGGTCACAGGATGTGCCGCTTCTACCGCTGCGGGAGTGTATGGGGTAGCCTGCGATCTGGGAAGCGAAAGCGTCGCCGAGTCGGTTGCCTTTTCCAGGGCCTGGCGCAACGTTTGCGCAAAATCGTAGGCGGACTGGAAACGTTCGTCCGGTGATTTTGCCAGCGCGCGGAAAACGACTTGTTCCACCGGCTCCGGAATGTTCGGGTTGAGCTGGCGGGGCGAAGGCAAAGGCGACTGCATGTGCATTAACACGATAGCCACCGGCGTTTCGGCTTGGTACGGTACGGCGCCGGTCAGCATCTCGTAGAGCACAATGCCCAGCGAGTACAAATCGCTGCGATGGTCAACGGCCATCCCCGAGCATTGTTCCGGTGACATATACGCGGGAGTGCCAATCAGTGCTCCGCTGGCCGTGAAATGTGCTGACGAGGCCGCGAGCTTGGCGATCCCAAAGTCGGTCAAATAGCATTGCTGATGCTCGTCAATCAGGACATTGGACGTTTTGACATCGCGGTGGATCACACCTTTGTCGTGAGCATATTGCAGCGCCTCGGCGATTTGTTCCAGGAAATCCACGACAGTCGGCAGGGGAAGAGGGCCTTGTGAAGTCAAATCCTTGAGTGTGCCTTGCCCCACATAACGCATGACCAGGTAGGTGTAGCCGTCTTGGGTCCCATAATCATACACAGGAAGGATGTTCTTGTTTTCTAGCCGTGCAATGGTACGGGCTTCTTGCTCAAAGCGTGCCAAGAAATTAGGGTCTTCGGCCAGCTGACGCGGCAACACTTTGACCGCCACATAACGATCCATGTTGGCCTGGTACGCCTTGTACACGGTTGCCATGCCGCCTATGCCGATTTGTTCGATGATCTGGTATCCGCCGAGGGTGTGATTGATCAGCTCATCCATGGATCGTCCTTCCTGCGCAGCGCGGACTGTCACAGTGATTATACAGCATCGCCAACGCCCCACAACATACCCCGCGACGGGGAATGTGTCCTGGGCACTTGAAATTCAGGCGGAGGCGAAAGATCGCTGAGCCGCACAGCGATTTCCCCGTGTATTTTTTGCGCAGAAGGACACGCGGCATGGGCTTTTGATGGGAACTGGAAAACCGTCCTGCATATTTCAACTGG
>CAZZNC010000223.1:0-5110 GCA_964655405.1 uncultured Anaerolineaceae bacterium
GGGGGACCGGCTTCCTCACCGGAACGACTATGCGCAGCGTGGAGGACACCGGCGCGGGCGTGCGCGTGGTGGTGGAAAAAGACGGTCAAACCCAAACGCTGGAAGCGGAAAAGGCGCTGATGGCAACGGGCTTCAAGCCGCGCATTGCCGGCTATGGGCTGGAAAACATCGCAGGGCTGGAGCAAACCGAGCGCGGCGCGATAGCCATTGACGAGCGCATGGCGACCAGCGTGGAGGGTGTGTGGGCCATCGGCGATGTGACGGCCAAGCTGATGTTGGCGCACGTGGGCAGCGCGATGGGCATCATTGCGGCGGAAAACATCGCCGGAGTGGAAACCGTTACGCTGGACTATCGCATGATGCCGCGCGCCACCTATTGCCAGCCGCAAGTCGCCAGCTTTGGCTACACGGAAGAGCAGGCGCGCGCCGCAGGCTTCGACGTGCAAGCGGCCAAGTTTCCCTTCCAAGCCAACGGCAAGGCGTTAGGGCTGGGCGAAGGCGTGGGCTTTGTCAAGCTGCTGAGCGACCGCGCCAGCGGCCAATTGCTCGGCGCGCACATGATCGGGCCGGACGTGACCGAGCTGTTGCCGGAACTCACCCTGGCGCAACGCTGGGCGCTTTCCGTTGCGCAGATCGCGCGCAATGTGCACGCGCACCCGACGCTTTCCGAAGCGTTGATGGAAGCGGCACACGCGCTCACCGGCCACGCGATCCACATGTGAGCTGTGTTGCGGGGGAATGTCCGAACGCACGGTTAGGACATTCCCCCACCGACCGGATGCCTAAACGAAAAGCTCCACGAACGCGAACTTGTCCACATCCACCAAGCCCAGGTCGGTCAGCTTGAGGCTGGGGATCACCTCCAACGCCATGAAGCCCATCGCCATAAACGGATCGTGGAGCGGCGAGCCGAGTTGCTGATGCGTGACATCGAGCAACGCATCCAGCTTTTGGCGCACTTCTCGGATCGGGCGGTCGCTCATCAGCCCGCCCACCGGCAATGGCAATTGCGCCAACACGCGCTCCCCATCCACCGCCACCAAGCCACCACCCATCGCTTCCACAGCCCGCGCAGCGCTCATCATGCTGGCGTCGTCCGTGCCGATAACGACCAGGTTGTGATGGTCATGGGCCACCGTTCCGGCAATGGCTCCGCGCTGTAGCCCGAAACCGGTAATGAAGCCTTTGCCCATGCTGCCGCTGGCCTTGTGCCGCTCGATCACGGCCATTTTGAGCATGTCGCGCTCCACGTCCGCCACCGCATAACCATTGACGATGCGCGCTTCCATGACACGATGCTCGGTAACGAGCTGGTTTTCCAAGCTGCCGATCACGCGCACCTTTTGCCCCTGCGCGGGAATGCGAAAATCGACCGCGTCCCAACGCACGTTCACCGAGCGGGGCAACGGCTTGACATGCGGCGGCGTGATCGTGACCAGCAAACGCTCGTCCTGAGCGACCAACGCGCCGCCGCGAAAGACCATCGCGGCGCGCGGCGCTTGCAGATCGGAAAACACGAACAGATCGGCGCGGCGCCCGGGCACAACGGCACCGCGATCCCGCAGCCCGAAATATTCCGCCGCGTTGAGCGTGCCCATGCGGATCGCGGTCACGGGGTCTATGTTCCCTTCGGCAATCGCCACGCGGATCATGTAATCAATCGAGCCGTCGTCGAGCAAATCCGCCGGATGGCGGTCGTCCGTGCACCAACACAGGCGGCGGCTGTTTTCCGGCGTGATCAACGGCAGCAATGGGCGCAAATTGTGCGCGTTGGTGGCCTCACGGATGAAAATATACATGCCTCGACGCAATTTTTCGCGCGCTTCTTCGACGGTGGTGCACTCGTGATCGCTTTGGATGCCCGCCGCCACATAAGCGTTGAGCGCCTTTCCCACCAACCCGGGGGCGTGTCCGTCCAACACACGACCTTTGAACGTCTCGATCTTTTCCAACACATCCGGCGCGCCGGCAACCACCCCGGGAAAGTTCATCACCTCGGCCAAACCCAACACCCAGCGGTTGTCAAGCAACAACGCCAAGTCCTCGGCGGAAAGGAACGCGCCGGAAGTCTCCATGCGCGTGGCAGGCACGCAGCTAGAAGCCATCACATAGACGCTCAGATAGCCGTGTTTGGCCGAATCCGTCATAAAACGAACGCCGTCCAGTCCATGCACGTTTGCCAATTCGTGAGGGTCGGTGATCACGGTGGTGATGCCACGCGGCAAGACGGCCTCGCTGAAGCGTGGGGGGATGCAAAGGCTGCTTTCGATATGCACGTGCGCGTCAATCAACCCAGGCGCCACGTAGCGCCCGCCCAAGTCAACGGTGCGGGTTGCTTGGTAACCTTCGCCCACGCCAACAATGCGCGTGCCTTTGATCGCGATCTCGGTGGAGTAAACCTCTCCGGTAAAAACATCCACAAGCTGTAAATTGGTCAGCAGCAAATCAGCGGGGGTGTCTCCGCGCGCGGCGGCCAAACGTTCTGTAAGGTCCATCGTGTACCTCCAACTATGCCCATGTCATCATGTATCGTCTCTGCAATAAACTTGTGAGCCTGTCAGTCTCCCAAAGGACGAATTCGTGAACCGTCCAACAAGTGTTCCCCAGATTGTAGGCCGAACGCTCTTCAAGCTCAAACACAATTGCCCCCCGCGCCATTCGTCGCACGGCCTCCCTCTCGTCAACACCTTGTGAGGGGCACTGTCCACAACTTGCCAACGTTTTCCACAGGCTGTTGAAAAACAA
Source organism: uncultured Anaerolineaceae bacterium (assembly GCA_964655405.1). Classification (GTDB taxonomy): domain Bacteria; phylum Chloroflexota; class Anaerolineae; order Aggregatilineales; family Aggregatilineaceae; genus JALSSH01. The sequence continues at coordinate 2,746 of CAZZNC010000223.1, forward strand.
CTTTCCCACATAACCCACAGCCCCAGATAAAGGGGCTGTCTCGCCCCCGCCCCCTACATCTGGGATCGTCTCAAATTCCCCTCAAGACGGGGCTAAAACGCTTTCCACAATGTGTATAACTGCGGTGGGTTATTTACAGCCCCTTGTGCAAAGTCCGCATAGCGGGTGTGGGTTTTATGTGGGAAATATGCAGGGGTAAACTTTTCTCAAACCCCCATATATAGCGTTCCCGACATTTTGCATACAACGGCAGTGGGATAGCCAAATTTTATGCACAGCTTGCACAGGCTCTACGATGACTACGATTTATAAAATGATCTTGATCTTCATTAGATACTATCTTTTCAACCGTCGGGGAAAGCCACACAGCAACGCATAAAACCAGAATGTGAGGTGAGCAAACGCGCGCTTTGGGTTACAATGAGCAACGCAAAGTCAGCAAAATTTTTTGAAGCGCATTGTTTGAAAGGATCTTATACTTTGAAACCAACAATCATTGTCCATGGTGGCGCTCGTCAGATTGCTGGAAAAACCCATGCCGATCACATCGCTGGCACACGCCGTGCCGCACAACTCGGTTTGGAAGTGTTGCACGCAGGGGGTTCTGCGCTAGATGCCGTCGAAAAAGCTGTGCGCGCAATGGAAGACGATCCAACCTTCAACGCAGGCATCGGCAGCGTGCTCAACCGCGCAGGTCATGTTGAACTGGACGCGCTGATTATGGATGGGCGCACTCTGTCATTGGGCGCAGTCGCTGCCGTGCAAGACATTCCCAATCCCATTTGCCTAGCGCGCGCCCTGATGGAAAAAACCGACCACAATTTTTTGGTGGGCCTGGGCGCGCGGCGCTTCGCTATGCAAAACGGCCTTCCGATGTGTGTGGGAAGTGATCTCATTGTTCCGCGTGAAGTCGAGCGCCTCCAACATTTGCAGCAGCTCGCCGATTATTCGCTGGAGCGAGAATTTCGCCCGGGGAAATCGCCGCACCCCGCCGACACGGTCGGCGCTGTGGCGATTGACGCAGACGGGCACGTCGCGGCGGCCACGTCCACCGGCGGCGCAGCGTTCAAGTTGCCCGGGCGCGTGGGAGATTCGCCGCTGGTGGGGTCGGGGGCTTACGCAGACGACGAGAGCGGGGCGGCTTCTTCCACCGGACACGGCGAAAGCATTATGCGCGTGTTATTAGCAAAGACGGCCACCGACGCCATCCGAGGCGGCATGACCGCATCCGAGGCGGCGCAATTTGCCGTTGATCTGATGTATCGGCGTGTGGGTGGCTATGGAGGCATCATTGTTGTGGATAGGAATGGGCGTATCGGCTCTGCGCACAACACGTCTTCTATGCCGGTCGCTTGGGCCGACGCAGACGGCACGATACACGCGCACATTTAAGCGCGGGAGGGCACGATGTGGCATAAAGGGGTGTGGCTGGTGTTGGTAAGCATAGCACTGGCGGTCAGCGGGTGCGGCGCGTTGCGTAGCACGCCGCCCACCGTCACGCCAATTGTGATCACGGCCACGCCCCCGCCGCCGCTGTTGCCCGTCGTGGCGACCGAAACACCGACCACGACCCCTGTATTGGCCGCGACCAATGCCGCTTTGCTGCCCACCGCGCCCGCTCATCGCACGGCAACCCCAACCCTACGCCCGCAAATCACCATGACGCCTACCTTTACGCCCACTGCCACCGACACGCCGGTGACGCCCGGGGCGTTGGGCTTTGCGCCGGTAGGGGGCATTGCGGAAGGGGGCGCGGTGGGCAATGTGAGCACGGGCGGCTGCGCCAACCCTCCCAGTGGCGTTTTGGGTGCGGTCTATCAAAGCGACCCGAACCTGTCTGCCGCGTTGGGCTGTCCGCTGGCGCCTGCACCGAGTAGCGTTACCAGCGCCTATCAGCCCTTCCAAAACGGCGTAATGATCTGGGTGGCGTCGTTGGGCGTGCTGCCGCAGTCCACCATCTACGCGCTTTACAATAACGGCACCTATCAGCGCTTCAACGACACCTGGCGCGAGGGCGTGGACCCGGTCAGCAGCGGCGCGCAGCCGCCCTCTGGAATGGTGGAGCCGGTGCGCGGCTTCGGCAAGGTATGGCGCGAAAATAACGGCGTGCGGGATACGCTCGGTTGGGGCACGTCGGGGGAAGCGGGCGGCTCGGCGCAGGTGTTGGCCTTTGAGCGCGGAGAAATGATCAACGTTTCCCAGGCGGGACAAACGTATATTTTCATCGCGGGCGCGCCCGGCACCTGGACGGCACGCTGAGCGGGAGTATTCGGGTTTTGGGGCGGTAGCGAGGGCGTTGCCCCCGCACCCCCAGCAGGAGGCACGGCCTCCTGCACCTCCAGCAAGCCGCGCTGCGCGCGCCTTG